>NZ_JBFBGN010000020.1:51768-77106 GCF_040684675.1 Streptomyces sp. NPDC089915
ACGACCGTGGTGGCGACCGTGGCGGCTTCCGCCGTGACGACCGTCCCTCCGGTGGCTTCCGTCGCGACGACCGCCCCTCGGGCGGCTTCAACCGTGACGACCGCGGTGACCGTGGCGGCTTCCGCCGCGACGACCGTCCCTCCGGCGGCAACGGCTCCTTCGGCGGCCGCCGTGACGACAAGCCCCGCTGGAAGCGCAACGGCTGAGGCCTGAGCCCCATCTGACGCGGAATCGGCCCCCACAGCACCTCGGTGCGGTGGGGGCCGAGCCCATTTCCGGCCGCTTTCACCCCACCCGCACCCCCTGGCGGGAAACCGCCGGGGCCACACCCGGCGATACCCGATCGGCCAGCAGCCCCTCTGCGGCTATGCTCTGGGGTGAGCACATGGAGGGCCATTAGCTCAATTGGCAGAGCAGCGGACTTTTAATCCGTTGGTTGTCGGTTCGAGTCCGACATGGCCTACCTCCCGCAGGCGGGGGACGACCCCTCCGACCTGCTCCCGAGCGCCCCTCCGGTTACGACCGGAGGGGCGCTCGGTGCGTTCGGGGCCGTACGGGGCTCCTGGGACGGACGGGTCTGGCCGGAAGGTGACGGCCCGTCGGGGCGCGGCACGCCGGGGGAGTACCCCTTCGGTCCATCGGCGATGGGCCATCGCGCTGATTGGGCAGCGCGCCTGCCGCTGACCGTGGACATACCAGTCAGATCATGTGAAAGGAGGCTCAACTATGCGCTTCCCGGCCCATCTCTTCGGTTCCCCCCCAAGGAGCAACACGCATGAGTCCTGAGCAGAGGACCGCATCCCGTCTCGGCCCGCTCCCCCGGCAGGGCAGGTATCTCGCAGGCAGCGCGGTGGCGTCGCTGGCCGTCGTGGTGCTGGGTCTCGCCACCCCGGCGCTGGCGTACGGCGCCGCCGCGCCGTCGGCGTCGGCCGTCGTGTCCGGCGGCGACCGGTGCAAGGAGCACGGCCGCGACCACGACGACGACGGCGACGGAGACCGCGCCGCGGCGGCCCGTAAGGCGGCGGGCGGCGGCGGCCACGACGACGACTGCAAGCGGGGGCCGCGCGGCCCGCGGGGCCCGAAGGGACCGAAGGGCGACACGGGGCCGAAGGGCGACACGGGGCCGACCGGGCCTACGGGGGCCACCGGTGCGACGGGTGCGACCGGCGCCACGGGTGCCACGGGTGCGACCGGTGCGACGGGAGCCACCGGTGCGACGGGCGCGACGGGTGCGACCGGGGCCACGGGTGCGACAGGTGCTACTGGGGCGACCGGTGCCACGGGTGCGACCGGTGCCAACGGGTGCGGCTTCGGCGTCGACTCCATCCTGTCGAACAACACGGAGGAGTTCGCCGTCGTCCTCTACAACGGCGTCGCCTACGGCGGGCACCGGGACGACCCGCAGACCGGCCCCTACAAGTTCGAGAACCTCACGAACCCCGCGCAGAACCCCGGGTACCCGGACCCTTCCATCGTCTGCGGCGCCACCATCTCGTCCCTCGGCCAGGTGACGAACTTCAAGGTGCTGACCACGACCGGGTACCTGTACGAACTCCAGTGCGCATCCAACGGGACGACCCTGAACTGCGGCTCCACGGCGCCCATGGACCAGCGCCCCTGGACGCAGGTCGCCCTCCAGTTCATCCCCAGCGGGCCGTTCCTGGCCGGCGAGGGCGCGGCGCCCGCGCGCCCCGGCTTCGCGGGAGCGGACAAGGGGCTCTCGAAGAGCGCCAAGCGGTCCTGACCCGTCCGGAACCCCGCTGATCGTGCCCGCGCCCGGGATCGTCCGGGTGCGGGCACGGGCTTGTTTTAAGGCTCTGACCTGCGGTGATGTCCGCCAGGAGGGGTTGGGGCGGGTTAATTGGCGAGAGCCGTCCCCCGGATGCCGTAGAGTTGTGTTCACCGACGCGGGGTGGAGCAGCTCGGTAGCTCGCTGGGCTCATAACCCAGAGGTCGCAGGTTCAAATCCTGTCCCCGCTACTAAAGGCCAAGGCCCGGATCCCATGGATCCGGGCCTTCGTCGTATCCGACGTCACCCGACCGGGCCGGTCCGGTCGCCGGGCGGGGCCGGGGCCGCCAGCCTGGAGGGGCGGGGCTTCCGGGCGGCAGGAGAGCGGCGTGGGGCTGGGCCGGCAGGGCGACGGTGGGAGCGGGGACGGTGCCGCCCGGCGGGTGGTGCGGATCCTGCCGTTCCTGCTGATCCTCCTCGGGCTGGTCTTCGACCTGCTGACCCCGCCCAGCTTCACCGGCTCCCCCTTCTTCACCGCCGCCCCGCTGATCGCGGCCCCGCTGTTCAGCCTCGGGGCGACCGCGCTGACCGGGATCGCCGCGTCGGCGGCCGTCGTGGGGCTGCACTTCTACAACGGGACCAGCTGGCGGGCGGAGGCGCTGACCGAGCTGGTGACCGTGCTGACCGTCTCCGGGCTGGCCCTGCTGATCAACCGGGTGGTCCGGCGCAGCGTCGAGCGGCTCGCGTCGGCGCGCGGGATCGCCGAGGCCGCCCAGCGGGCCGTGCTGCCGACCCCGGCCGAGCGGATCGGGGGGCTGCACGTCGCCGCCCGGTACGAGGCCGCGCAGGCCGACGCGTTCATCGGCGGTGACCTGTACGCCGTCCAGGACACCCCGTACGGGGTCCGGCTCGCGGTGGGCGACGTACGGGGCAAGGGGCTGGGGGCGGTGGAGGCCGTCGCGGTGGTGCTGGGGGCCTTCCGGGAGGCCGCCGAGACCGAGCCGACCCTGGAGGGGCTCGCGGGGCGGCTGGAGCGGGCGCTGGCCCGTGAGGGGATCCGGCGCGAGGGCCTGGACGCGGAGGAGGGGTTCACCACCTGCGTGCTCGGGGAGATCCCGGCCGGTGCCGGGCTGCTGCGGCTGGTCAACCGGGGTCACCCCGAGCCGCTGCTGCTCTACCCCGACGGGGGCCTGACCGTCCTGGCCCCGGCCGAGCCCGCGCTGCCGCTGGGCCTGGGCGAACTGGCGCGGGGCCGGCCCGACAGGGCCGGGGAGTGGCCGTTCCCGGCGGGCAGCACCCTGCTCCTGTTCACGGACGGGCTGACCGAGGCCCGGGACCGGGCGGGGGCCTTCTACGACCCGGCCGTCCGGCTGCGGGGACGGGTCTTCCCCGGGCCGGACGAGGTGCTGAGCGCGCTCAGCAGCGACGTGCGCCGTCACACCGGCGGCGGGGCGACCGACGACATGGCCCTGCTGGCGGTGGGACGGGCGGGGGAGGGGCAGCCGGAGCGCAGGAGGACCGTCCCGGTGGTGCCCCGGGAGGACGAGCCCGGTGACCGTGCGTAGTGCGTGAAGCGCTCTGCGCAAGATGGTTGACGGTCAGTCATTCGGCCACTGTGGCTGGAGTGATGAGGGAAGCGGTGCCCTTTTGCCCTGATTGTCGCGGTGTATTGGGGTATGCGGCGGCCAAAGTTGTTCGGGGGGTGGCCGATTGGGATTAACGATCATTCGCGTCAGCTTGGAATCACTCCCCTGCGTCTATTACCGTTTGATAACGCAGCGCGGTCGTCCAGCCGTCGACTTCGACGGCACCCGTGTGCGTTCTCGCCCTTGAGGAGTGTGCCCGGTGGCCTCCAACTCGCCTGCCCCTGAAGGCATCGAAGTCCAGGGGACGCCCACCGCCGGCGCCTGGGGCGAGTGGAATCCCACGGAGGACTCCGCCCGTCCGCTCCGCGGCAAGCACCGGGTCCTCAAGCAGCGCGGCGGACTCGCCCGCAGCTCGACCGTGCTCGGGGTCGGCGTGATCGCGGCGGTCGGCGCGGGCGGCATCGCCACCGCGCAGGACCGGCCCCAGGTCGCCATATCCGTGCCCTCGATCCCCGACCTGCTGGGCGGCGGCGACCACTCGGCCGCGGCCGCCGCGCACGCCGAGTCGGTGAGCGTTCCCCGGCAGGCCGACGGACAGCAGGACGTCCGGACCCAGGGGCACCCCGACGCGGGCGAGGCGCTGCGCCACCGCATCCTCCAGCAGGCCGAGTCCCAGCAGGACGCCGCCGAGGCCCAGGCCAAGGCGGAGGCCGAGCGGGTCGCCCGCGAGGGCGCCGCGCAGGAGGCCCGCGGCCAGAAGGAGGCGGCCGACAAGGAGGCCGAGGCGGTCCGCGTCGCGGCCGAGAAGGCCGCCGCCGAGAAGGCGGCCGCGGACGAGGCCGCCAAGCAGTCCGAGACCAAGGGCGCGGCGGACACGGGCTCGGGCGGCGGTTCGTCCTCCGTGAAGTCCTCGGGCGGCTGGTCCCTGCCGACCTCCTCCTACACCCTGACCTCGCACTACGGGGACGCCGGCTCCATGTGGTCCTCCGGCCACCACACCGGCCTCGACTTCGCGGCGCCCACCGGGACCCCGGTCAAGGCCGTCGGCGGCGGGACGGTCGTCTCGGCCGGCTGGTCGGGGGCCTACGGCTACCGGATCGTGCTCCGGCTCGCCGACGGCACCGAGGTCTGGTACTGCCACCTGTCCTCGATGTCCGTCACCTCCGGCTCGGTCGGCGCGGGCGAGACCATCGGCCGGGTCGGCGCGACCGGCAACGTCACCGGCGCCCATCTGCACCTGGAGGTCCGCAAGGGCGGATCGACGGTCGACCCGCTGTCCTGGCTGACCGCCCGGGGCCTGGACGTCTGAGCCCTCCGCCGGATCATCCCGGGGCGGCCGAGAGTTCCGCCCGCCTCGGGGCCGGTACGGCGAGCGGCACGGCCTGCCGGGCGTGGCGCGGCAGGCTTCCGGCGGCCAGGGCGGAGCGCGGGGGCAGCAGCTCCTCCAGTACGGCCGCCCGGGCCAGGGCGGGCCCGGCCGTCGCCCGCCGCAGCCAGAGCCGGTGCAGCAACTCCCGTTCCCGCGCGGCGAACCGGGGGTCCCCGTCCGGGCCCGCCTGCCGGGCCCGGCGGCGCAGCAGGGCCAGGGCGGCGGCGTCGGCCGTGTACCGCGACACCGCGCGGGCGGCGGGCCGGCCCCCGGTGGTGCGGGCCAGGGCCCGTGCCAGGGAGCGGGCCGGCATCGAGGCCAGCGCGGGCACTTCCGCCGGGTTGATCCAGCCCGCGGCGGCGTACACCGACAGTTCGGCGGCCACGGTGCGCAGCCGCGTGCGCCGCATCCGCACCGCCAGCCACAGCAGCAGCCCGAACACCGGGACCATCACGCAGCAGTAGACCCAGTAGAACCCGTACTCCCCGATGTGGGACGAGCCGTTCCACAGCGCGTGCGCGGCCATGGCGAGGGCGAGGCCCAGCAGCGGCAGCCCGGTCCGGCGGGCGCGGCGGGAGCCGGCCGCGGCCAGGCCGAAGCCGAGACCGGTCAGCACGGTGAACAGCGGGTGCGCGAACGGGGAGAGCACGACGCGGACGAAGAAGGTCGCCGCCGTCACCGAGTCCAGCGCGCCGGTGCCCTTGGCCAGGTCCTCCTCGAAGGCGTTGCCCAGGTAGAGGACGTTCTCGGTGAAGGCGAAGCCGGTCGCGGTGAACCCGGCGAACACGAAACCGTCGGCGGCGCCGGCGCACGGCGGTCTTCGGAAGACGAACACCGCGAACAGGGCGGCCGCCTTGGCGCACTCCTCCACGACCGGGGCGACCGCCACCGAGCCGAGCAGGTCGGCCGCGGAGGGGTCGGCGGCCTCGGCCATCCACTCCGTGGCGAAGCTGTTGGCCAGTATCGCGATCAGCGCCGCGGTGCAGGCCCCCCAGGCGAAGCAGAACAGCGGCAGCCGCCAGGGGCCGGGAGCCGCCCGGCCCAGCCACCGGAACGCCGCCATCAGCGGCGGAACCGGCAACAGGGCCAGGCCCAGGCCTACGAGGAAACCGGCCGTGCCCGTCTGTTCCCGCACGAGTTCGAGGATGGCCACCCCGGTCGCGCCGAACAGGACGACGAGCACGCACGCGCGGGCCGTGCCCGACGGGCGTGCTCGCACACGGGAGAGCGCTCGGAGCACATGATGACCCTACCGAGCCGCTCGGACACTCGGAGTGACGTTTATCGGTTCTTGGGCCCCGCGTTGGGTTCTGTGCGAGTGAAGAGCAGGTCGTGTACGAGGTGGCCCTTGTCGAGGCCCTGGCCCTCGAAGCGGGTGAGCGGGCGGAACTCCGGGCGCGGGGCGTAACCGCCGTCGGCCTGGGTGTTCTCGAACCCGGGGTGCGCGGTGAGCACTTCGAGCATCTGCTCGGCGTACGGCTCCCAGTCGGTCGCGCAGTGCAGCAGCGCGCCGGGCGCCAGACGGGTGGCGGCCAGGTCGAGGAACTCCGGCTGGATCAGCCGCCGCTTGTGGTGGCGGGCCTTGGGCCACGGGTCCGGGAAGTACACGCGCATCCCCGCGAGGGAGGCGGGCGGGAGCATCTCGCGGAGCAGGATGATCGCGTCGCCGTTGGCCACGCGGACGTTGGTCATCCCGCCGCGCTCGGCGAGGGCGAGGAGGTTGCCCTGGCCGGGGGTGTGCACGTCGGCGGCGAGGATGCCGGTGCCGGGGTCGGCGGCGGCCATCTGGGCGGTGGCCTCGCCCATGCCGAAGCCGATCTCCAGGACCACGGGGAGGCCGTCGAAGAGGCGCTCCAGGTCGATGACCTCGCGGCCGTCGATGTCCAGGCCCCAGGTGCCCCACAGCCGCTTGAGCGCCTCGCCCTGGCCGGTGGTGACCCGGCTGCGGCGCGGCTGGAAGCTGCGGATCCGGCGCTCGTGGTGCGAGCCGGCGGGGTCGGGCGCGGGGCCGTCCGGGAACCGGGGCTCGGTCCGCCACTTGGGCGGCACGTACCCGCTCTCTTCCGTCGGTGCGGCTGCCTCCGGCGCGGCGTCGGGGAGGCTGGGCTGGGGGTTCAGGGACTCAGACACAATGCGCCGATTCTACGTCGGGGGCCTTGCCCGGGCCGGGCGGCACCCCGGCCCCGGCCGGCGGGGCGGCGGGGTCCCGCGTCAGGAGGAACGCAGGGCGCGCAGGGCGCGGGCGGCGATCTCGCGGCCGATGGGGAGGGACGCCGTCGCCGCCGGGGAGGGGGCGTTCAGGACGTGCACCGTGCGCGGGGCCTCGCGGATGAGGAAGTCGTCCACGAGCGTCCCGTCCCGCAGGACGGCCTGTGCCCGGACGCCCGCCGCGGCGGGGGTGAGGTCCGCCTCGGTGACGGCGGGCAGCAGGCGGCGTACGGCCTCGGTGAAGGCCGCCTTCGACAGCGAGCGGTGGATCTCGCCGGCCCCGTACCGCCAGTGCCGCGCGGCCATCTTCCAGGCTCCCGGCCAGGCCAGCTCCGTGCCGAGGTCGCGCGGCCGGACCGTGCGCCAGCGGTAGCCCTCGCGGGCCAGCGCCGGCACGGCGTTCGGTCCGACGTGGACCCCGCCGCCGATGCCCCGCGTCAGATGCACCCCGAGGAAGGGGAACGCCGGGTCGGGGACGGGGTAGACCAGCCCGCGCACCAGCGAGGGGCGGGCCAGGTCGTGGTACTCGCCCCGGAAGGGGATGATCCGCATGCCCGGGTCGTCCCCGGCGAGGCGGGCGATCCGGTCGCACTGGAGGCCCGCGCAGTTCACCAGCGCCCGGGCCCGGACCACCCGTCCCGAGGTGGTGCGCACCGCGACCGCGGACGGGCGGCGGGAGATCAGGTCCACCTCGGCGCCGTAGACGATCTCCGCCCCGGAGGACTCGGCGAGCTGCGCGGCCACCCGGCCGTAGTCCACGATCCCGGTGGTGCCGACGTGGATCGCGGCCAGGCCGCTGATCTCCGGCTCGTACTCGGCGATCTGGGCGGGCCCCAGCTCGCGCACCGGGATGCCGTTCTCCCGGCCGCGCTGGACGAGGGAGTGCAGCCGGGGCAGCTCGGAGCGGTGGGTGGCGACGATCAGCTTGCCGGTCACCTCGTGCGGAATGCCGTGTTCCGCGCAGAACTTCACCATCTCGGCGGCCCCGCGCACCGCGAAGCGCGCCTTGAGGGAGCCGGGGCGGTAGTAGATGCCGCTGTGGATCACCCCGCTGTTGCGGCCCGTCTGGTGCCGGGCGGGCCCGGACTCCTTCTCCAGCACGGTCACACGGGTCCCGGGAGCCAGGGTCGACAGGGCGTGCGCCGTCGACAGGCCGACGATCCCGCCACCGATCACCAGCACATCGCAGTCCACGCCGCCGCCCACGCTGACACCTCCCACCCCTGCATCTTGCACCCCGCCACCGACAATAGGGGCTACGCGGGAGTCACCAGCAGCGGGCGGGCCCGTTCGCGCAGCTCCGCGACGCGCGGCTCGTCCCCGTACGGCTCCAGGCGGTGCAGCAGGTCCCGTACGTACTCGGTGGTGCGGGCCGAGGAGATGCGGCCCGCGACCTCCACGGCCCGGGTGCCGGCGGCGCAGGCCGCGTCGAGGTTGCCGGACTCCAGCTCGGCGACCGCGCTCACCACCAGGCGCAGGCCGTGCGAGCGCACGTACTCCTCGGTGGGGCGCGACAGGGCCTGCTCGGTGAAGCGGCGGACCTGCCGGGGGAGTTTGAGGTCCCGGTAGCATTCCGCGGCATCCGCCGCGAAACGGTCGTACGAGTAGAAACCCAGCCAGGTCGGGTCGGAATCCCCCTCGCGGGAGCGCTCCAGCCAGCCCTCGGCGGCCCGCAGCGCCGAACCGGCCGCCGCCGAGTCCCCCGCCTTCGCGTGCGCCCGGGCCTCCACGAGGCGGAAGAAGCTCATGGTGCGTGCGGTGGCCAGGCCCCGGTTGCGTTCGACGGCGGCCTGGGCGAGGTCCACGCCCTCGTCCGGGAAGTCCCGGTAGGTGGCCTGGAGGGACATCGAGGCCAGGACGTACCCGCCGAGCGGGACGTCGGCGGCCGCGCGGGCCAGCCGCAGCGCCTGGATGTAGTACCGCTGGGCGGCCTCCTGCTGGCCCGTGTCGAAGGCCATCCACCCGGCCAGCCGGGTCAGCTCCGCGGTGGCGCCGAAGAGGGCGCGGCCCACCTCGTCCGTGTAGGAGCCGAGCAGCAGCGGCGCCGCGTCCACCCGCAGGCACTCGGGGACCATCGAGGAACGCCAGTCCCCGCCGCCGTACTTGGAGTCCCAGCGGCGCGCGTCCTCCGCCGCCTCGCGCAGCTTGGCCACGTCGCTGTGGCCCACGCGCTGCGGGGACACGTCCGGGAGCACGGCGGCCGGGGCGGCGGTTTCGCCTCCGGGGCGGGCGGGCACAACGCCCTGCGCGGGGGTTTCGGCGGTGCGCCGGGGCGCGGCGGGGGCGGAGGCGGCGCGCGACGGGGCCGCCGTACGCACACCACCGGCCGCCGGGGCGCCGCCGCCCGCAGGGGCGACCGTGCCGGGGAGGCCGGTCGGGTCCGGTTCGCCGGCGGGGCCCGGTTCGCGGGCCACCGAGCTGTCCGCGGGCGATATCAGCCACCGCGAGGCCGGCGTCGCGTACGCCGACACCGAGAAGGAACCGGCGAGCGACTGCCAGATCCCGCCACCGCCGCGCCGCCCCGCCAGGTCCAGCCGGTAGAGGTCGGTCGCCGACCGCACGGCCGCGCCGACGTCGCGCGGGAAGCCCAGTCCGACCTCGGGCGCCGGGTCGGCGTCCGCCAGCCCGATCTCGTGCAGCGGCACCGGCCGCCCCAGCTTCGCGCCGATCGCGGCGGCGATCAGGTGCGGGGCGGCGCCCTGCGGCACCATCCCCTTCGACACCCACCGCGCGACCGAGGTCTTGTCGTACCGGAGCGTCAGGCCGCGCTGCGCTCCCAGGTCGTTGACCCGCCGGGCCAGTCCCGCGTTGCTGATGCCCGCCAGGGCGAGGACGGCGCCGAGCTTCTCGTTGGGCTCGCGGAGCTCCCTGGACATGCGCCACCCCTCGTCACACGCGGAACGCAGACGCCGCCGGGGCATAGGCGCCCGGCATTTCGTAAACCCAGCGTAGTTCCCCGCCTCCCAAGCGTTAAGGCCCCTACTTCCGTATGGCGGGATTGTTGTCCGTATGCACAGTCCGCCCCTGCCCGTTCCCCGGGGGCGCACGCCTCGGACCGTGCTCCGGCCGTGTGGCCGTGCGCCCGGCCGTGCGCTCTGGCCGCACCCCCGGCCCGGCGATTCGATGTGCCGTGCGTGGGTCGGCCCGCCGCTCGGATGCGGCAGGCCGGGGGATGCCGCTGCCTCAATCCCCGCGGGTGGCGGAACGGTCCGGGGGGCGCGATCAGGCCTCCCGGACCGCGCCCCGCGGGCGACGGCCGCTCCTCTCGCGAGGGCCCGTACAGGCCCTCAGTACGGCCGAAGAATGGCCGAAACCGACCTATGGGGCGGTGGGAACGGAACGCCAAATACCGTGTGGCCGAGGCGTGTTCGTTTACATGTGCGCCCCCCGAAGCCGCTCTCGCACGCCCGCTTCGTGGCAGCATGGACCCCGAGCCACCGGGGCCCCGCCGGCCGTGCCCTCGGCGCCGACCACGCCGTCCGTGCCGCCCGCCGTCGCCCCGGTCATGTGCCCACGGGCTGGGGGAGGCGGCGGTGCGCTGGTTGGTCGGGTGGAGCAGTATCGCCGCGAGCTTCGGGACGGCCGGACGCGTCCCGCCACCGGCCGCCGGGACCGCGTACGACGCCCCCCCGCACGGCGGCATCGCCGACGCCGCCCACGCCGACGACCCCGCGGGCCAGGACGCCGAGCGCACCGTCCACCCCGTCGGCGCCCAGCTCCTGTGGGGCGACCCCGACCCCCTCTGGGCCGTCGGCGACTGGCGCCCCGACGAGATCCGCACCGTCACCGCGGACCCCGCCGACCCCTTCACCCGGCTCGCCGTCCTCGGCTGCTGCGGCGCCGGCGACGAGGAACTCCGCCGCGCCCTCTACGCCGCCCGCGGCGGAGCCCTGCGCCACCTCACCGAGTGGCCCGGCAGCTACACCGCCGTCGTCCAGACCGGCCGCCGCATCACCGTCCTCGGCGACCTCGCCGGGGCCCGGCCCGTCTTCTACACCCCCTGGGCCGGCGGCACCGCGTACGCCACCGCCGCCCTCCCCCTCGCCGACCTCATCGAGGCCCAGCTCGACGTCGGCCACCTCGCCGCCCTCCTCGCCTGCCCCGACAGCCCCGAGGCCCTGGGCGACGGCACACCGTACGCCGGGGTCCGGCGCATCCCGCCCGGCCACACCCTGATCCTGCGCGAGGGCTCCCGCGAGATCACCGGCTACGAACCCGTCGCCTCCCTCGCCGTCGCCGCCCCCGAGGCCGACCCGGAGGGGGCGGTCGAAGGCGTGCGGGAAGCGTTGACGGCCGCGGTGCGCGCCCGGCTCACGGCACCCCGGCATGCTCCCGAGACCCTCCTCCCCGACCCCGGCCCCGTGCCCGGAATGGGCCCCGCCGACCGCCGCGCGGCCCGCGGCGCCCCCGCGCCCGGCGTCGGCGCCGACCTCTCCGGCGGCACCGCCTCCGCCACCCTCGCCCTCCTCGCCGCCGGACTCCCCGGCGCCCCGGGCACCCTCCCCGGCTCCGGCTCCCGCCTCCTCGCCGTCACCTTCAACGACCTCGCCACCCCGCGCGGCCGCGAAGGCGAACTCGAACGCGCCCACGCCCTCGCCGCCGACCCCCGCCTCCACCACGTCGTCGTGGCCGCCGCCGACGAAGCCCTCCCGTACGCCGACCTCGACGGCCCCCTCACCGACGAACCCGGCCCCTGCCTCGTCACCGCCGCCCGCGACCGCCGCCGCCTCGCCGCCGGCTCCGCCGACCACTTCACCGGACACGGCGCCCGCCAGGTCCTCGACGCCCACCCCGCCCGCATGGCCGACCTCCTCCTCGACCGCAGGCGCCGCCACCTGCTGCGCCCCGTCGCGGCCCTCGCCCGCTCCGCCGCCGAAGGACCCCTGCTCGTCCCGTTCTCCGTCTACTCGGCCGCCCGCCGCCTCGCCCGTACGCCGTACCGCGCGGGCATCGAGGCCGCCGCGGCCCGGCTGCGCGAGGGCGGTGCCGTCCCCGCCGTCTCCGGGCCGGTCGACGCCTCACTGGCCGCCCTCACCTGGTCCCGCCCCGGCCCGGCCGCCGGCTGGCTCACCGGGGAGGCACTGGCGGAAGTATCGATCCGCCTGCGCGCCGCCGCCGGACGCCCCCCGCTCTCGCTGCGGCCCGGCGAGGCCCGCGCCCGCGCCCTGCTCGCCCGCCACGCCGCCGACCACCGGGTCTTCGAACAGGCCGTCGAGGTCCGCAGCCAGCGCCTGCACGCCCCCTTCCTCGACAACCAGGTCGTCCGGGCCGCGCGCGCCCTGCCGGAGTCCCTGCGGGTGCAGCCCGGGGCCCGCGCCGAGATCCTGCGCAGCGTCCTGGCCTCCGCCGGGGTACGGGAACTCCCGCCCGGCTGGGGCGTCACCGCCCCCGGCCCCAACGAGACCGCCGGCCGCCTCGGCGTGCGCGCCGCCCTCACCTCCCTGCTCGCCCTGTTCAACGCGCCGCTGCTGGCCGACGCCGGGCTGGTCGACGCCCGCGTGGTGCGCCAGGCCCTGACCGACGCCGCCGACGGGCGGCCCGTACCGCTCGACGGGCTGGCGGAACTCGTCTCGATGGAACTGTGGCTCCGCCGCCTGCTGTCCCGCCGCGGCACCTGCTGGACGGGCACCTCGACCCCCCGCCGCCGAGCCGTCCCACCCCTCCCGACCCCCCTGCCCCGCCTGACGGGAGTCCCGTCGGGGCCCCTCCCACTGCGGTAGGCCACGGACAGCCCCGCCAGGGGGCACCTCCCAGCGGTAGCTGGGGGAGTTTGAGGCGCGGGGGTCCGGGGCGCAGCCCCGGGGAACGGGCGAAGGGCGGGGCGGGGAGAAAACCCCCCGCGCCCCGGCGCAGCCACACGGCAGAATGACCCGGTGCGGTACCTCATCCTCGGCACCACCGAGGCACGTGACGAGAAGACCGGCGCCCCCCTCACCCCCGGCGGCGCCCGCCTGCGCGCGCTCCTCGCCGCCCTCGCCCTGCGCGCCGGCTCCCCGGCCCCCGCCCCCGTCACCGACCTGGTCGACGAGGTCTGGGGCGACGACCCGCCCCAGGACGCCCCCGCCGCCCTCCAGGCCCTCGTCGCCCGCCTGCGCCGCACCCTCGGCTCCCGCGAAAGCGTCCACACCGACCCCGCCGGCGGCTACCGCCTCGCCGCCGCCCCCGAGGACGTCGACCTCCACCGGTTCACCCGGCTGGCCGCCCTCGGCGCCGAGCAGCTGGCCACCGACCCCGCCACCGCCGCCGGCACCCTCCGCGAGGCCCTCGCCCTCTGGCGCGGCCCCGCCCTCGCCGACCTCGCCGAACCCGCCCGCACCGGCCACGCCGCCGCCCCCGAGGCCCGCCGCGCCGCCGCCCTCCGCGACCGCGTCGAGGCCGACCTGCGCAGCGGCGCCACCGCCCCGGCCGCACTCCTCCCGGAGATCGAGGCACTGATCCGCGAGCACCCGTACGACGAAGCCCTGCGCGCCCTCCAACTGCGCGCCCTGCGCTCCGCCGACCGCCCCGCCGACGCCCTCGCCGCCTACGAACGCACCCGCCACGACCTCGCCGAAGGACTCGGCACCGACCCCGGCCCCGAGCTGCGCGCCCTGCACGCCGAACTCCTCCGGCCCCCGCCACCGCCACCGCCCGCGCAGCCCCGCGGCAACCTCCGCCCCCGCCTGACCTCCTTCGTCGGCCGCGAACCCGAACTCGCCGCCCTCGCCGACGACCTGGCCCGCGTCCGCCTCGTCACCCTCACCGGCCCCGGCGGCTCCGGCAAGACCCGCCTCGCCGAGCACGCGGCCGCAGCCCAGCCCGAATCCGGCTGGCTCGTCGAACTCGCCCGCCTCGACCACCCCGCCGCCGTGCCCGGAGCCGTCCTCAGCGCCCTCGGCCTGCGCGAGAACAGCCTCGTCGCCCGCGAGAAGACCCCCGCCGACGACGACCCCACCACCCTCCTCGTCGAACACTGCGCGCACCGCCGGCTGCTCCTCGTCCTCGACAACTGCGAGCACGTCATCGGCGCCGCCGCCGAACTCGCCGAGCGGCTGCTCACCCACTGCCCCGGCGTCCGCGTCCTCGCCACCAGCCGCGAACCCCTAGGCGTCCCCGGCGAGTTCCTGCGCCCCGTCGAACCCCTCCCGCCCGAGCCCGCGCACCGGCTCTTCACCGAACGCGCCGCAGCCGCCCGCCCCGGCTTCCGCGCCGACGAGGACCCGGCCGCCGTCGCCGAGATCTGCGACCGCCTCGACGGACTGCCCCTCGCCATCGAACTGGCCGCGGCCCGCCTGCGCCTCCTCACCCCGCGCCAGATCGCCGACCGCCTCGACGACCGCTTCCGCCTCCTGACCGGCGGCGCCCGCACCCTCCTGCCGCGCCAGCAGACCCTGCGCGCCGTCGTCGACTGGTCCTGGGACCTCCTCGACACCGCCGAACGCACCGTCCTCGCCCGGATGTCCGTCTTCGCCGGCGGCTGCGACCTCGACGCCGCCGAAGCCGTCTGCGGCGGCCCGGGCGCCGACGCCGCCGCCACCCTCGGCTCCCTCGTCGACAAGTCCCTCGTCACGGCCGTCCCCGACCCCGACGGCATGCGCTACCGGATGCTGGAGACCATCCGCGAGTACGCCGCCGAGCGCCTCGCCGCCACCCCCGACGACGCCCGGGCCACCGCCCGCCGCCACACCGCGCACTACCTGGCCTTCGCCGAGCGCACCGAACCCCTGCTGCGCTCCGCCGGGCAGCTCCCCTGGATCCGGCGCGTCGAGACCGAGCTCGACAACCTCCGCTCCGCCCTGCACGCCGCCACCGCCGCGGACCCCGACCTGGAGACCGCCCAGCGGCTCGTGACCGCCCTCTCCTGGTTCCTGTGGCTGCGCGACTACCGCGCCGAGGGCGCCGAATGGGCCGGCCGGGTCCTCGCCGCCACCCCCGCCGACGCCCCCGAGGGCTCGCCCGCGTACTGGCGTCACATGCGCCTCCAGGTCCTCCACACGTTCCTGCTCACCGAGAGCAAGGGCGTCTCCGGTTTCCGCACGCCCGAGTTCGCCGCCGTCGCCACCCGCATCAGGGAGGCCTTCCGCGAGGGCTCCCCGGAGACCACCCGGTTCCCGGGCATGCTCTGGCCCGCGACCTCCTTCCTCACCGGCCACGTGGAGGACTTCCACCCCGACATCTCCCGCTCCGTGGAGAACTGCCGCCGCCACGCCGGAGACTGGGAACTCGGCGTCACCCTGCTGATGCGCGCCCACACCGCCATCGACATGACCGGAGGCCTCGGCGCGGTCGACGCGGACCTCGCCGAACTCCACGAGATCGCCCGCCGCTGCGGGGACCGCTGGATCAGCGCCCAGGTCGCCAGCGCCGCCGGGGAGGCCGCCCTCTCCCGGGGCCAGTACGACACCGCCCGCACCGAGTACGAGGAGTGCCTGCGCCTGGCCCGCGAGGTCGGCGCGCAGATCGAGGCGCCCCTGGCCCTCGCCCGCATCGCCGAGGCGGCCTACTGCACCGGGGACTACGACACCGCCGAACGGATCCTCGCCGAAGCCGACCGCGAGGCCGACCAGTATGGCGGTGTGTACGACATGAGCTCCTTCGCCCGGCTCCTGTCGGCGATGCTCGCCCTGCGGCGCGGGGACACGGAGCGGGCCCGCACCGAGTGCGCCCGCGCCCGTGCCGACGCCGCGCAGATCAACCCGCCCCCGCAGCTCTCGGCGGGGCTGGACGTCATCGAGGCCGCCCTCACGGCCCGCGCCGAGGGCCCCCAGGCGGGTCTGGACCGGATCGGGCCCGCCCTGGCGGAGGCGGTGGCCGCCCACTGCGCCGAACGCGTCCTGGCCTCCCTCGCCGAGGCGGCCGCCCTGTTCCTGTCCGGGGCCGGCCATCCGGCCGCGAGCGTACGGGTCCTCGCGGCGGCCACCGCCTGGCGCGCGGAACACCCCCGCTCGGTGCCGGAGGAGGCCGTCCTGGAGGGCCTCCCGGACCGCAACCTCGCCGCCCTCGGCGCGGCCGCCCACGCCGAGGCGCAGGCGCGGGGCCGCGGCCTGACCCCGGCCGAGGCGGCCGCCGAGGTGGCCCGGCACACCGCGCTCAGCGGCAGCTGATCACCGCGTCGGCCCAGCTCGCCAGCGTCGGCAGGCTCCCCTGCCCGGCCTGCTCCACCACCAGCCGCAGCGTCGAACGCCCGGCGAGCGGCACCTGGACGGCCGCCGGGGCGTCCCCGTACCCCAGCGCGTCCGAACGCCACAGCCGCTGCCCGTCGGCGTAGACGGAGAACCGCACCGTCCCGTCGGTCAGCAGCGACAGCCCGTCCACCCCGGCCCGAGCCGAGAAGGAGGAGCACTGCCGGTTGAGGGTGATCTCCACCGAGGAACGGGAGTTGACGGTGATCCCCTGCCCGAACCGCTGCCCCCCGGCCACCAGCCCCCACCGCTGCCACACCCAGCTGCTGCGCCAGGTCTCCAGCTCGGGACCGGTGTGCCCGCCCAGCGCCGCGTGGTCGAGCCGGGCCAGCGGGAAGGCCTGCGCGGGCTGCGGCGACGGCGAGGGCTTCGGCCGGGACGGCGAGGGCGACGGCTTCGGGGGAGGGGACGGGGACGGGGACGGGGACGCCGGCGCGGGCCGGGACGCCGACGGCGACGCGGGCCGCGGCGCGGGCACGGACGGCGCCGCACCGCGCGCCGGCGGTACGGGACCACCCGCCGCCGGCTCCGGGCCGGCGGGCGGGGTCGACCCGGGCAGCGCGGGCGCGGGCGCCCTGGGCACCACCGGCGCCGCCGCGCTGGGCGCGGGCCTGGCCTCCGGCTCGGGCTCGTCCCCGGTCAGGGCGAACACCACCCCGGCGGCCGCCGCGACCGCTATCCCGGCCGCGATGGCGGCCTTCGCGGGCAGCCCCAGCCCCTCCGAGACCACCGCCCCGCCGGTCCCCCCGGCCGCACCGGCCCCGCTCCCGGCCGCACCCGCGGCCCCGGCGGCACCACTCGCCCCGGCAGCCCCGGCGGCACCACCCGCCCCGGCGGCAGACGAGCCGCCCACCGCCGCCGCGGCGGCCCCCGCGCCCCCGGCGGCGACCACCCCTCCGGCCACCACACCGGCCGCCTTCGCGGCGTACCCGGCGGCGAACCACCCGATGACCGCGACCGGCAGCAGCGCGGGGATCCCCGCGTTCACGTCCTTGAGCTCACCGGCGGCCAGCCGGCACTGGGCGCACTCCTCCAGGTGCTTGCGCAGCCCCCGCTCCGCCCGCATCCGCAGCCCGCCCCGGGCGAAGGCGCCCAGCCGGTCCGCGTACCGGGCGCAGTCCCCGCCCGCACTGAGCGCGGAGCTCACGTGCGCCTGGAGGTAGGCCTGCTTGAGGCCCTCCCGGGCCCGGGAGGCCAGCACCGCCGTCGCGTTGGCGCTCAGTCCGAACAGCGGGGCGATCGCGCTCGGCGAGGCCTCCTCGACCGTGGTGTGCCACAGCACGGCCTGCCACCGCTCCGGCAGGCTCCGGAAGGCCTGCATCGCGAGGGACCGCTCGGCCTCGTGCATCGCCCGGACGTCCGCGCCCAGTTCCAGGGTGTCGTCGCCGGACAGCCCGCCCAGCGCTCCGCCGCTCTCCGCACCCGAGGCCGCCTGCTCCGCGAACACCGCGAAGTCCTCGACCAGATGCTCCCGCCGGGCCGTCTTCGTCCAGGCCGCCGCCACCCGGCGGACGGTGGTCAGCAGATAGGCCCGCACCGACTGGTCCGGCCCCGCACCGCCGCGCACCGCCTGGAGCGTCCGCGCGAACACCTCGGCGGTCAGGTCGTCGGCGGTGTGCGCGTCCCGGCAGCAGGTCCGCGCGTAGCGCCGTACGGCCTCGGCGTGCCGGCGGAACAGCTCCTCGTACGCGCCGTCGTCACCCCCGCGCATCCGGGCGACCAGCTCCGCGTCGGACGGCGGCAGTCCGCCGTCGCCCGCCCCGGAGGGAGCCGCGTGCCGCCGGCGTCCGGGTTCGCGCTGGGCCGGGACCTGCCGGGCGGGCAGGCCGCCGGCCGATGCCCCGTCACCCACGCCGCCGGCGCCGCCGGAAGGCTCGTCCCGTCCGTCAACGCTCATCGCGGAAGCCCCCGCACGACACCCTCAGACCGGTCCACCGATCCAGCGTGTCACACGGCACGGCCGCCCCGGCCCGCCTTCCGCACCGTCCACCCGTCCGGGGAGGATCCGGCGAACCGCCGGACCGCCCCTCACCCCTTCGAGTGACCGCGCGCTCCGGGCGGCCCGTTGACGGCCCGGCCGCGAAGCCCGCACGCGGCGTCCGCCCCGCGGCCGGCCGGCCCGGCCCCGTCCACCCGGCCCCCACCCCTGCAGGGACCGGGGGACCGGCTCAGGCGGTACGGGAACGCAGGCCCTCCAGCAGGATGTCCAGCAGCCGCGCCGAAGCGGCGGCCTGCTGAGCCGGGTCCGGCAGCGCCGGCGCGGCGGTCGCGATCACCAGCAGCACATCGGCCACCGTGACGTCGGCCCGCAGTTCGCCGGCCTCCCGCGCCCGCTCCACCAGCCGGCCGACGACCTCCAGCAGCGCACCCGCGCCCGCGTCCTCCGACGGCTCGTCCTCGACCGGGGTCCGCGCGCCCACGACGCGCAGCTCCGGCGCCCCGCCCGCGACGGCCTGCCGCTGGTGCGGAACGCGCGCGGCGCCCCCCTCCTCGGCGGCCTCGTCCTCGGCCGAGCCGACCCGCAGCACCTGCGGCGGCAGCAGCCGGCCCGCGCCCGAGGCCACGGAGGTGCGCAGGAAGCGCGACAGCGCCTGCCACGGCTCCTCCTCCTGGCCCAGAGCGGACTTCGCCTGCTCCGTCAGCCGGGCGGTCTCCTCCTCGGCTATGCGCCGGACCAGCACGTCCTTGCTGGGGAACCGCCGGTAGACGGTCCCGACGCCGACCCGCGCGCGGCGCGCCACGTCCTCCATCGGGGCCCCGTAGCCGAGCTCCCCGAAGACCTCGCGAGCGGCCCGCAGGACGTGCTCGAGGTTGCGCTGCGCGTCGACGCGCAGCGGCGTCGAACGGCCCGTGCCGTGGGTGGTCGTGCCCGCGATCACGCGGCCGCCGCTCTCTGCGGACAGAGCGGTGGCAGAACCATGGAAATCGGAAATATGCATATGTATCCCCCGGTAATCATTTGTCTCCCCCCGGAGACACTCCCCGCCTTCGTGTCGAGGGGGGCCACGGTCATGAGGGCCCTGGTCCTACTCCTCGACGAGATACGAACATAGTTGAGCCAGAGTCAATTCAGAAGAGGGAGCTCCCGACGGAGCGCCGCCCGATCGGAGCATTCACCCCCATTTTTCCGCCGCAAGCCTCCGGAATGACCCACTCCGCCCGACTTGACCTGCGGATATCTCACACGACCCGGCCTCCCCCGCGGCCCCGCCCCGCCCATCCCACCGGTCACACAATGTGCCGGGCCTGTGGACAAACTCCCGGCCACGTTGCGTCATGGGATGGTGAAGGCTGCTAACTCGCGGGGCGACGCCCCCGGTACCCCGCCCCGCACGCGCATCCTCGTCATCGGCGGCGGATACGTCGGCATGTACACCGCCCTGGGCCTCCAGCGGAAGCTCAGATCCGGCGAAGCCGAGGTCACGGTGGTCACCCCCGAGCCCTACATGACCTACCAGCCCTTCCTCCCGGAAGCCGCCGCCGGCGCGATCTCACCCCGCCACGTCGTCATCCCCCTGCGCCGCGTCCTCGACCGCTGCCGCATCGTCATCGGCCAGGCCCAGCGCATCGACCACGCCAAACGGACCGCCACCGTCACCACCCTCGCCACCCCCGACGAGGGCACCGGCGACCTGCAGATCGAATACGACGAACTCGTCCTCGCCCCCGGCTCCGTCTCCCGCACCCTCCCCGTCCCCGGCCTCGCCGACTACGGCATCGGCTTCAAGACCGTGGAAGAGGCCATCGGCCTGCGCAACCACGTCATCGAACAGATGGACATCGCCTCCTCCACCCGCGACCCCGCCATCCGCGACGCCGCCCTCACCTTCGTCTTCGTCGGCGGCGGATTCGCCGGCGTCGAGGCACTCGGCGAACTGGAGGACATGGCCCGCTACGCGGCCCGGTACTACCACAACATCAAGCCCGAGGACATGAAATGGGTGCTGGTCGAGGCCAGCGACCGGATCCTCCCCGAGGTCGGCCCCGAAATGGGCAAGTACACCGTCCGCGAACTGCGCCGCCGGGGCATCGACGTCCGCCTCGAAACCCGCCTCGAATCCTGCGAGAACCGCGTCGCCGTCCTCAGCGACGGCGCCCGCTTCCCCACCCGCACCGTCGTCTGGACCGCCGGCGTCAAACCCCACCCCGTCCTCGCCGCCACCGACCTCCCCAGGAACGAACGCGGCCGCCTGCGCTGCACCTCCTTCCTCACCGTCGAAGGCGTCGAACACGCCTGGTCCGCGGGCGACGCCGCCGCCGTACCCGACATCACCGCCGAGACCCCCGGCACCGAATGCGCCCCCAACGCCCAGCACGCCGTCCGCCAGGCCGCACAGCTCGCGAACAACCTCATCGCCGCCCTCCGCGACGAGGCCCTCACCGAATACGCCCACAAATACGCCGGCTCCGTCGCCTCCCTCGGCCTCCACAAGGGCGTCGCCCACGTCTATGGACGCAAGCTCAAGGGCTACCCCGCCTGGTTCATGCACCGCACCTACCACCTCAGCCGCGTCCCCACCTTCAACCGCAAGATGCGCGTACTCGCCGAATGGACCCTCGCCGGCCTCTTCACCCGCGAGATCGTCTCCCTCGGATCCCTCGAACACCCCAGGGCAGAATTCGAACTCGCCGCCGGCGGACACCTCGGCCACCACCCCCCGCGGCCCGCACCCAACCCCCCGGGAGACACCGAGGGCTGACGTTGTCAGTGCCGTCCGCCACACTGGACGTGTGACCATAGGTGGGCTCACACCTGCACAGAGTGACGCCCCACGGAGTGACCAGCAGCAAGCGACCGACCACACGGGGCACCTCCCGGCACCACCGGGAGGAGGATCACCCCCGCGACCACTTGCGACACCACGAGGCTTGAACGCAGTGAACTTCACGCGCTGGAGCGCCCGCTTTCCAGGAACGCAGCGCCGCGCCGCCGCCCGGAACGAGCACGCCGCCGCCCAGGCCAAAAGGGGTGAAGGCTCCGTCCCGGCGGCCCGCGGCGCCGCCCACCCCCTCACGCCCCCCGACGGCGTCCCCGCAGAACCCACCGTCTCCGGAACCGGTACCGCCCCGCTCCCCGCCGCCCCTGCCCTCGACGAGCTCTCCGTACGGGAGGTCCTCGGCCTCCTCCCCGCCCTCGTCGCCCTCGTCCACGGCCCCGAGCACCGCGTCGCCTACGTCAACGACGCCTACACCGCCGGCTTCGGCCCCCGCCCCACCGGCGCACCCGCGAGCGCCGCCCTCCCCGAACTCGGCGAGCTCGGCCTCCTCCCGCTCCTCGACCAGGTCCAGCGCAGCGGCAAACCCCGCACCGCCAAGAACCGCCAGGCCCCCGGAGGCGGCAGCTCCTACACCGTCACCTGCACCCCCGTACAGCTCCCCAAGGCCGGCACCGACGACAGCCCCGACCCCCACCACACCGGGATCCTGGTCCACCTCGCCGACGTCACCGACCACGCCGAAGCCGTCGACCGCCTCCGCGCCAGCGAACGCCGCCAGCGCGAAGCCGCCGTCACCCTCCAGCGCTCCCTCCTCCCCCAGGAACTGGAACAGCCCGACGATCTCCGCATCGCCGCCACCTACCAGCCCGGCGGCACCGAAGCCGCCGTCGGCGGCGACTGGTACGACGTCATCACCCTCGGCGCCGGCCGCACCGCCCTCGTCATCGGCGACGTCATGGGCCGAGGCGTCCGCGCCGCCGCCGTCATGGGCCAGCTCCGTACGGCGGTCCGCGCCTACGCCCGCCTCGACCTCCCCCCGCACGAGGTCCTCCAGCTCCTCGACGGCCTCGCCGCCGAGATCGACGCCAGCCAGATCGCCACCTGCGTCTACGCCGTCCACGACCCCAACGAAGGCCTCCTCGCCTACGCCTCCGCCGGCCACCTCCCCATCCTCGTCCGCGACGAGGACGGCACCGTACGCCGCGCCGCCGACCCCACCGGCCCGCCCCTGGGCACCGGCGGCTGGCTCCACACCTCCGGCACCATCGCCCTCGGCCCCGGCTCCACCGCCGTCCTCTACACCGACGGCCTCGTCGAACGCAGGGGAGAGGACATCGACGAAGGCGTCTCCGCCCTCGAACGCGCCCTCGCCGGAGCCCAGGGCACCCCCGCGATCATCTGCGACCGCCTCATGCGCGCCCTCGGCGTCGACGCCGACCACGACGACGACGTCGCCGTCATGGTCCTCCAGCAGCCCGCCCGCACCGGAGCCGACGCCGAGCTCTTCCACAACGCCGCCCTCGAACTCCTCGGCGGCGTCGAGGCCGCCCCCCGCGCCCGCGCCTTCGCCCAGGGCGTCCTCACCTCCTGGCGCTTCCCCGTCGAGCTCTGCGACCTCGGCGTCCTCGCCGCCAGCGAACTCGTCGCGAACTCCCTCCAGCACGGCACCCCGCCCATGCGGCTGCGCCTGCGCCGCACCGACCGCCGCCTGATCGTCGAGGTCACCGACGGGGACGACCACCTCCCCCGCCGTCGCCGCGCCGAACCCGCCGACGAGACCGGCCGGGGCATCTCGATCATCGCCACCATCGCCTCCGCCTGGGGCTCCCGCCGCACCCCCGGCGGCGGCAAGGCCGTCTGGTGCGAATTCGCCCTCCCCGACAAATAGCCCGCGAAAAGCAGCCCGCGAAACGGCAGAGGCCCCGGTCCACCGGACCGGGGCCTCTCCCACACCTCTCACCCGCTTACGCGGCCACCCGCTCCGCCGCCTGCTCCACACCCTTGCCGGCCGCCGCCGGACCCTGCGCCACGACCCGGCCGCCCAGCAGCGACGGGTTGTCCTGCACCGGGGTCAGCTGCCTGCCGAGCCGCAGCGCCAGACCGGCGATCCCCAGCGAGACCAGCACGAAGATCCCGATGTACAGCATCGGAACGCCCGCACCCAGCGGCACGCCCAGCGGCCCCAGCGCCAGCGCCATCTGCTTGACCAGCGCGAACGCCGAGTTGTACTGCCCGACCGAACCCTCCGGAGCCAGGTCCGCCACCAGCGGCGCCAGCGTCGGCGACAGCATCGCCTCACCGATCCCGAACAGCGCGTACGTGCTCACGAACGCGGCGGCGGCCATCGTCGCGCTGCCGTGCCCCAGCCCCGAGAACCCGGCGATCAGCCACGCCACGGTCCAGATCAGCCCGACCAGCGCGATCACCCGCGACCGGCGGCGCTTCTCGACCAGCTTCAGCACCACGAACTGCGCCACGACGATCGCACCCGTGTTGGCGGCCAGCGCGAACCCGAGCGTGGACGGGGAGATCCCCGCCGCCTCCGTACCGAAGGCCGCCAGACCCGACTCGAACTGTCCGTAGCAGGCGAAGAAGAGCACGAAGCCCAGCAGACACAGCTGCACCATCGCCTTGTGGCGCAGCATCCGCTTCCAGCCGCCGCCGGCCGCCTGGGCCGGGTCCTTGGGCAGCGCGCCCTTGATGCCCGGCGCCTGCGGCATCCGCACCGTGGCGATCACCGCGGCCAGCACCAGGAACATCACGGCCTCGATGCCGAACAGCAGGGTGAAGCTCCCGGGCCGGGTCACGTCGACGATCTGGCCGCCGGCGAGCCCGCCGATGCCCAGCCCCAGGTTCTGCATGAAGAACTGCAGCGCGAACGACCGCGTCCGGGTGGACGGCGTCGAGCACCACACGATCATCGTGGCCAGCGCCGGCTGCATCACGGCCTGGCCGGCGCCGAGCGCCAGCGCGGACAGCAGGATCGGCACGACGCCGGTGGAGAGCCCGAGGGCGAGCGCACCCGCGGACGCGGCCACGGCCGCACCCATGACCACGGGCACCGGACCACGCCGGTCGATGACCCGGCCGGTGAAGGGCAGCGCGAGGAGAGCACCCAGGGCGAACGCCACGAAAGCACTCGTGGCGGCCATGGAGCCGAGCCCCCGCACCTGCGCCACATAGATGTAGAGGAACGGAACCGTGAAGCCGATGCCGAACGCCGTCAGCGCGTTCCCGGCCTGGATCCGCCGCATCGCGGCGCCCATCACCTTGGTCACTTCTCACCTGCCTGATAACTGAAGCCTGAAGACTTCATACCTAAAGTTCGATGCTTAACTCTACACATCGAAGGAGTTAGACGCCAACGGGTTCGTGGGATACTTCGGACCATGGCTGACACCCCCGACGGCGCCGCGCCCGTCCACGAGCCGAGCCTCGACGAGCAGATCGCCGTCTACCAGCGAGAGTTCCAGGACCTGGATCCCCAGGTGGAGAAGGTCGTCTCGGCCCTCAGCCGCCTGAACCGCCGGATGAACGTCGCGTACGGCCGCCAGACCGCGGCGCTCGGCATCAGCAACGCGGAGTGGGAGGTCCTCAAGGCCCTCGTCCTCTCGGGCGCCCCGTACCGGATGGGCCCGAGCGAGCTCGCGAAGCAGCTGGGCCTGACGCCGGCGGCGATGACGCACCGGATCGACCGCATGACGGCCGAGGGCCTGGTCACCCGGGAGCGGGACGAGTCCAACCGGGTCCGCGTGATCGTGGAGCTGACGGACGGCGGCCGGAGCAAGTGGCTGGACGCGATGCGCGCGGCGACGGTGTTCGAGGAGGAGCTCCTCCAGGACCTCTCCACCGCGGAGCGCGGGGTGCTGGGGGACATGCTCATCCGGGTCCTGGACCGCGTGGAGGACCTCCAGGCCCGGGCCTGACGAGCCCTGACCTCCCGGGTTGACACGCCCCTCGCGGATCCGTAAGGTTCTTCGAGTTGCCCCAGAGCCGGAAGGTTCTGAGGTCAACGAATCCGCCGCCTCGTTGCGGCAACCTCTACTCAGCACGATCTCCCACCGGGAACGAATTCGGCATGCCCGAATTAATTTCCGAAGGCCCGATTATCGGTTGCCGGGAAAATCCGCTAGAGTTCAGGAGTCGGAAGGGCCCAACAGCCCGGAAGACAAACCCCGCTGACTGGGAGTCAGGCCCGAAAGGATCTGATAGAGTCGGAAACGAAGAAAGAACGAAAGCCCGGAGGAAAGCCCGAGAGGGTGAGTACAAAGGAAGCGTCCGTTCCTTGAGAACTCAACAGCGTGCCAAAAATCAACGCCAGAAGTTGATACCCCGTCCACTTCGGTGGATGAGGTTCCTTTGAAAAAGACCTGTCGGGCCTTCGGGCACTGGCAGGCAACCAAACACAGCGAGGACGTTGTGGTCAGTCGGTCATATTCCGACCAAGACTGGCCCGCTCTTTCGTGGTGTTGACCGGATTACCGGTAAACATTCATGGAGAGTTTGATCCTGGCTCAGGACGAACGCTGGCGGCGTGCTTAACACATGCAAGTCGAACGATGAAGCC
>NZ_JBFBGN010000021.1:0-73440 GCF_040684675.1 Streptomyces sp. NPDC089915
CCGGCTCCGCGCCGGGGAGCCGGCCGTCCCGGCCCTGGCCCGCGCCGAGGCCTCCCGCACCCCCCTGGCCCGCCACGCGGACCCCGGCGTCACCGGGCTGGTCGGCGAGGCGGAGGCCCGCGCCCACGCCGAAGCCCTCCTCGGCCCCCTCTCCCCCGCCCTCCGGGAGACCCTGCGCGCCTGGCTCGCCCACCACGGCGGCTGGGACCGCGCGGCGGCGGCCCTGGGCCTCCACCGGAACACGGTCCGCCAGCGGATCGCCCGCTGCGCGGCCCTGCTCGGCGACGCCGACCTGGACGACGCGGACACCCGCATGGAGCTCTGGTTCGCCCTGCGCTGGGTCGGCCCGGCGCCGGAGCGGCCGGCCGGCCCCCTCGGCTGACGGCGGGTCGCGCCGGAGCGGCGCTCACCGGGCCGGGGTCAGCGTGCACCGCCCGTCCTCGCAGCTCCGCTCCAGCCGGCCCCGGGAGAGGGTCTGCGCCAGCCCGACCGCCCAGCACATCGGGCAGCCCCGCAGCGCGAGCAGCCCGGCCGGCAGCAGGGCCAGGCTCACCGGCCAGGCGTACGGGAGGAGGACGACGGCCAGGGCGATCGCGCCGAAGCCGAGCACCCCGCGCACCAGGTGCCGGGGCAGCGAGGCGCTCGCGAAGTCGGGGCGGGGGCCGGTCTTCATGGGCGTCATGCTGCGCTCCCTCCGGAGGTCGGTCTTCGCGGGCGTCAGGCTGCGTTCCCTCCGGGGGCCGGTCCTCGTGGCCGTCATGGCGCCTTCCCTCCGGGGGCCGGTTCGGGTGGGGTGAGGAGCGTCGCGCGGACCGCCGCGCGGGCCCGGTGGAGGCGGGACTTCATCGCAGCCTGGCTCAGGCCCAGCGCGTCGGCGACCATCCGCCCGCTGTGGCCCTGGACGTCCCGCATGATCAGCACCCGCCGCTGGTCGGGCGGCAGGGCCGCGACCGCCGCCGCCACCCTGCCCGCCTCCAGCCGCCGCAGCGCCTCGTCCTCGGCCGAGTCCACGGCGGTCTCCGGGGCCTCGGGGCGCTCCCGGTCGCGGACGACGGCCCGGGCGCGCCGCAGGCACTCGTTGCGGACGATGCGGAACATCCACGAGGCCAGGGCGCCGGACGCGCGCAGCATCCCGATCTTGCGGTACAGGATGATCAGGGCCTCCTGCGCCGCGTCCTCGGCGTCCTCCGGCGTCGCGCACAGGGAGCGGGCGAAGCGCCGTACGTTCGGGTGCGAACCGGAGACCAGGGCGGTGATCGAGTCGAGGTCACCCCCCTGGGCGGCGGCGATCAGCCGCTCCCCGGGCCAGGAGGCCTCAGCCACGCGCACCGCGCCGCCCCCGCTTCAGGACGAACACGCACGTGCAGAGCAGCACCGCGCCCACGCCGATGGCGATACCGATGATCATGGCGACCTCCAGGCCCCGTTCCGTACCCGCGTCCGTCGCGGTACGGGGATAAGAGACAGCGGCCCGCGGAAAGGATTCACCGCCGGGGGCCCGAGTCTGGACAGGATCGACAACCCGCCGGTAACTTAGGTATGAGCAAGCGCTTAGACATAAGCGGCGGACCGCCGCGACGAAGGGAGCCGGCCGTGCGCCGTACGGTGTTCAACGAGGACCACGAGGCGTTCCGCGAGACCCTCCGCGCCTTCATCGAGGCCGAGGTCGTCCCGGTCTACGACGAGTGGTTCCAGGCCGGCCAGGCGCCGCGCGAGTTCTACTACCAGCTCGGCGAGCTGGGCGTCTTCGGCATCAACGTCCCCGAGGAGTTCGGCGGCGCGGGCCTGGACACCCACAAGTTCGAGGCCGTCCTCTACGAGGAGACCTCCCGCGCGGGCGTGAACTTCGGCGGTTCCGGCGTGCACGTGCTGCTCGCCCTGCCCTACATCAAGATGCTCGCCACCGACGAGCAGAAGAAGCGCTTCCTGCCGAAGTTCGTCTCCGGCGAGGAGATGTGGGCCCTCGCGATGACCGAGCCGGGCACCGGTTCCGACGTCGCGGGCATGAAGACCACCGCCAAGCTCTCCGAGGACGGCACGCACTACGTCCTCAACGGCTCCAAGACCTTCATCACCGGTGGCGTCCACGCCGACCGCGTGATCGTCTGCGCCCGCACCTCTGCCCCGAGCGAGGACGACCGCCGCTTCGGCATCTCCCTGTTCGCCGTGGACACCAAGTCCGAGGGCTACTCGATCGGCCGCAAGCTCGACAAGCTCGGCCTGAAGACCTCCGACACCGCCGAGCTGGCCTTCGTCGACGTCAAGGTCCCGGTCGAGGACCTCATGGGCGAGGAGGGCAAGGGCTTCTACTACCTGGGCCACAACCTGGCCTCCGAGCGCTGGGGCATCGCCTTCGGCGCCTACGCCCAGGCCGCCGCGGCCGTCCGGTTCGCCCAGCAGTACGTCACCGACCGCACGGTCTTCGGCAAGCCGGTCGCGCACTTCCAGAACACCAAGTTCGAACTGGCCGCCTGCCAGGCCGAGGTGGACGCCGCCCAGGCCGTCGCCGACCGCGCGCTGGAGGCCCTGGACGCGGGCGAGCTGACCCCGGCCGAGGCCGCCTCCGCGAAGCTGTTCTGCACCGAGGTCGCGCACCGCGTGATCGACCGCTGCCTCCAGCTGCACGGCGGGTACGGCTACATGAACGAGTACCCGATCGCCCGCCTGTACGCCGACAACCGCGTCAACCGCATCTACGGCGGCACCAGCGAGATCATGAAGTCGATCATCGCCAAGTCGATGGGTCTGTAAGTCCCGTTGAACGAGTCGCTCGGCGGCCTCCTCGATCTGCTCGACCTGGAGCAGATCGAGGAGAACATCTTCCGCGGGACCAGCCGTCCTTCCCTGGTCCCGCGCGTCTTCGGCGGACAGGTCGCGGCCCAGGCACTGGTCGCGGCCGGCCGCACCGTGCCCGGGGACCGTACGGCGCACTCGCTGCACTCGTACTTCCTGCGCACGGGTGACCCGGGCGCACCCATCGTCTACACCGTCGACCGGATCCGCGACGGGCGCTCCTTCACCACCCGCCGGGTCGTCGCGGTGCAGCACGGGCAGCCGATCTTCCACCTCTCGGCCTCCTTCCAGGTGTACGAGGAGGGGCTGGACCACCAGATCCGCATGCCCGACGCACCCGACCCGGAGACCCTGCCGACGGCCGCCGAGGCCCTGCCCGCCTACCGGGACCTGTTCCGGGACCCGGGCACGGTGGAGCGGCTGCTGGAGGCGCGGGGCGCGGTGGACCTGCGCTACGCGACGACGCCCCCGTGGGGGTCGATCGGCGAGCCGGTGGAGCCGCGCTCGCAGGTGTGGTTCCGCACGGCCGGCAAGCTGGACAGCGCCGACCCGCTGCTGCACACGTGCCTGGCCACGTACGTCTCGGACATGACCCTGCTGGACTCGGTGCTGCTCGCGCACGGGCGCGGCGGCTGGGCGGTGGGCGACGTGGTCGGGGCCTCGCTGGACCACGCGATGTGGTTCCACCGGCCGCTGCGGGCGGACGAGTGGCTGCTGTACGACCAGGACTCCCCCACCTCGCACGGCGGCCGGGGCCTGGGCCAGGCCCGGATCTGGACCCAGGACGGCCGGCTGGCCGCCACCGTCATCCAGGAGGGCGTGGTCCGCGTACCGCGCGCCTGACCCGCCGCTTCCCGAAGGCCCCCGGACCGCGTCCGGGGGCCTTCGGCGTGCGCTACTCCTTCGGGCGGGCCTTGAGCTTCGCCCAGACCGCCTCCAGGGCGGCGATGTCGGCGTCGTCCAGCCGGTCGTCGAAGACCTCCGCCAGGGCCTCGCGGCGGGTGGCGTCGGCCTCGGCGTAGAGGCGGCGGCCGGCCCCGGTGAGGGCGATGCCCACCGAGCGGGCGTCGGTCGGGGAGGGTATCCGCTCGACGAGCCCGCGGGCCTGGAGCGAGTCGGCGACGCGGGAGACCTGGCTGCGGCTGAGCAGGGTCCTCGCGCCCAGCTCCGAGGGGGCGACCGGCTCCTGCTGCACGCTCAGCCAGAGCATCACCTCGAACCACGAGAGCGGCAGGTCGTGGCGGCGCGTCAGCGCCTGGTCGACCCGGGCGGTGAGGGTGGTCCCGGCCCAGACCAGGCCGTAGAAGGCGTGGTCACGGGGGGTGAGGCCGTCCAGGTTGAGGTTCGTGTGCGCCATGGGGACAGGGTACCGGGTTGCGTGCACACGCACACATCATTAATGTGTGTGTGCACGCACAAACCTTTAGGGAGCCTTCCATGAGCGCCACCACCGCCAAGACCGTCCTCATCACCGGCACCTCCTCCGGCATCGGACTCGCCGCCGCGGTCGCGGCCGCCGGGGCCGGCTGGCACACCGTCGCCACCATGCGCGACACCACCCGCTCCGACGCCCTGCTCAAGGCCGCCGCCGAGGCCGGGGTCGACGGCCTCGTCCAGGTCAAGCGGCTGGACGTGACCGACGCGGACTCCGTCGCCGCCTGCGTGGCCGAGGTCGTCGCCGAGCACGGCCGTCTCGACGCCGTCGTGAACAACGCGGGCGCCGGCTTCGTCGGCACCGTCGAGCAGCACGGGATGGAGCAGGTGCGCTCCGTGATGGAGGTCAACTTCTTCGGCGTCGTCGAGCTGACCCGGGCCGCCCTCCCCCACCTGCGCGCCTCGGGCGGCCGGGTGATCACCGTGACGAGCGTCGGCGGCGTGGTCGGCCAGCCCTTCAACGAGTCCTACTGCGCGGCCAAGTTCGCCGTCGAGGGCTTCATGGAGTCCCTCGCACCGGTCGCCGCGGCCGCGGGCGTCCAGGTCTCCGTCGTCGAACCGGGCGCCGTCTCCAGCGAGTTCGTCAACAACGTCGGACTCGACATCCCGGCGCTGCTCGCCCAGGCCGGCCCGTACGCCGCCCAGCTCCAGGGCTACATCGACCACGCCATGCGGTCCTTCGGCAGCGACACCGCGCAGACCCCGGAGCAGGCGGCGGCGCCGGTCGTCGAGGCACTGACCGCCGAGAGGATGCCGTTCCGGATCCAGACCTCCGACTGGGCGCGCGCCTTCGTGGGCACGAAGCTCGCCGACCTGGACGGCTCGGCCGTCCAGACGGAGATGGGCGGCTGGCTCCGCTGAGCCGTCCCGATGCGCGGACCGCTACCGCAGGCCCGCCGCGGTGAGGAGGTACGCGACCATCGGGTCGTAGAACCGCGGGTCGCGGACGTGGTCGTCCAGGGGCACCGCCACCTGGAGGGTCCCCTCCGCCTCCGCCAGGAACAGCGCGGGGTCGTTGCAGTCGGCGTAGCCCACCGCGTCCACCCCCCGCTGCGCCGCGCAGCCCGCCCAGCCGTGGTCGGCGACGACCAGCTCCGGCTGCGGGCGCCCCTCGGCCGCCAGGGCGTCCAGGATGGCCGCCATCGGGGCCGGGGAGTGGGTGTGCCACAGGGTCGCGCCCCGCTCCAGGACCGCCACGTCGGCGAACTGCCACACCGAGCCCTCGTCCGCGACAAGCCCCGCCGGGATCCGGACGATCTCGCAGCCCGCCGCGCGCAGGGCGTCGGCCGTGGCCCGGTGGACGTCCAGCAGCCCGCCCGGGTGCCCGGTGGCGAAGAGCACGCTCTGCCGGTCCAGCGCCGCCTTGCGCAGGCGGGCCGCCATCCGGTCGAGGCCCGCGGCCGTCAGCTCCGGGTCGATGGTGTCCTGCCCGGCCCGGTGCGCCGGGTCGTCGACGACGCCGACGCGCTCCGCCATCACGGCCAGGACGTCCTGCTCGTCCGTCCAGCGGTCGCCCAGCTCCAGGCCGAGCCAGTAGTGCCGGTCGCCGTTGGCGAGCTTGCGGTAGTGGGAGAGGTTGTTCTCGCGCGGGGTCGCGACCTGTCCGGCGATGCGGGTGCGCACCAGGTGGTCGACGAGCTGCGCTCGGCTGGGGGTCTCTATGGGCTCTGTCGGCTTCGGCATGCGGCCCATTCTGCCGCCGCGCGGCCGGATCCGTCCGTTCCGCCAAGCCGCCCTCAAGCCTTCGCCCCGGCCCTCACTCCGGCTCTCGCCGCCGCCCTCGCCCCCGCCCCTCCCCCGCGTCACCCCGACAGCGCCCCGAAGGCCCCGTGCGCGAGCCGGCGCAGCAGCGACTCCGTCGCCTCGCGGCTCAGCGCGCCCAGGTGCGGGGTGGAGTTCAGCAGGCCGAACACCGCGTGCACGGCGACCCGCACCTCGGCCTCCCCGACCGCGGGGTGCAGCTCCCGTACGACGGCCACCCACAGTTCGACGTACTGGCGCTGGAGCTGCCGTACGAGCTTGCGGTCCTCGTCCTTGAGCCGGTCGAGCTCCCGGTCGTGCAGGGTGATCAGCGCCCGGTCGTCCAGCGCGAAGTCGATGTGGCCCTCGACCAGGGAGGACAGCAGCGCCCCGGGGTCGCCCGCGGCCTCCTCGACCCGGCGCCGGCCGCCCGTCAGCAGCCGCTCGCTGATCCCGACGAGCAGTTCGGCGAGCATCGCGTCCTTGCCCGCGAAGTGCCGGTAGAGGCCCGGGCCGCTGATGCCGACCGCGGCCCCTATCTCGTCCACGCCCACGCCGTGGAAGCCGCGCTCCGCGAAAAGACGAGCGGCCTCTCGGAGGATCTGCTCGCGGCGGGTCGGGGTGGCAGCTCTGGTGCTCATGGGAATCCATTCTAGACAGGGCGGTTAGCGCTCGTTAACCTGTGACCCACACGCGTTAACGGTCATTAACACAGCAGGTACCGAGCAAGGGAGCTCGACCGATGCAGCAGGCACCAGTGCTGACGAGCGCCGCGGACCCGGCGTCCGAGGCCTGGCGGACCAATGAGGCCGCCCACCGCGAGCTCGCCGAGGGCCTGCGCGCCCGGCTGGACGCGGCCAGCCTCGGCGGCGGGGAGAAGGCCCGCGCCCGGCACACCGCGCGCGGCAAGCTCCTGCCCCGCGACCGCGTGGACGCCCTCCTCGACCCCGGTTCGCCCTTCCTGGAGCTGGCCCCGCTGGCCGCCGAGGGGATGTACGGGGGCGCGGCCCCGGCGGCCGGCGTCATCGCGGGCATCGGCCGGGTCAGCGGCCGCGAGTGCGTGATCGTCGCCAACGACGCCACGGTCAAGGGCGGCACCTACTACCCGATGACGGTGAAGAAGCACCTGCGGGCGCAGGAGGTGGCGCTGGAGAACCGGCTCCCCTGCCTGTACCTGGTCGACTCCGGCGGCGCCTTCCTGCCCATGCAGGACGAGGTCTTCCCCGACCGGGAGCACTTCGGCCGGATCTTCTACAACCAGGCCCGCATGTCCGGCGCCGGCATCCCGCAGATCGCGGCCGTCCTCGGCTCCTGCACGGCGGGCGGGGCGTACGTCCCGGCGATGAGCGACGAGGCCGTCATCGTGCGCGGCCAGGGCACGATCTTCCTCGGCGGCCCGCCGCTGGTGAAGGCCGCCACCGGCGAGGTGGTCACGGCCGAGGAGCTCGGCGGCGGCGAGGTGCACTCGCGCACCTCCGGCGTGACCGACCACCTCGCGGAGGACGACGCGCACGCGCTGCGGATCGTCCGGAACATCGTGGCGACCCTGCCCGAGCGCGGGGCCCTGCCCTGGTCGGTCGAGCCGGCCGAGGAGCCGAAGGTGGACCCGCTCGGGCTCTACGGCGCGGTCCCCGTCGACTCCCGCACCCCCTACGACGCCCGGGAGATCATCGCCCGCGTCGTGGACGGCTCCCGCTTCCAGGAGTTCAAGGCGGAGTTCGGGCAGACCCTGGTCACCGGCTTCGCCCGGATCCACGGCCACCCGGTCGGCATCATCGCCAACAACGGCATCCTCTTCTCGGAGTCCGCGCAGAAGGGCGCGCACTTCATCGAGCTGTGCGACCAGCGCGGCATCCCGCTCCTCTTCCTCCAGAACATCTCCGGCTTCATGGTCGGCCGCGACTACGAGGCGGGCGGCATCGCCAAGCACGGCGCGAAGATGGTCACCGCCGTGGCCTGCGCCCGGGTCCCGAAGCTGACGGTGGTGGTCGGCGGCTCGTACGGCGCGGGCAACTACTCGATGTGCGGCCGGGCGTACTCGCCGCGCTTCCTGTGGATGTGGCCCAACGCCAAGATCTCCGTCATGGGCGGCGAGCAGGCGGCCTCCGTCCTGGCCACGGTCAAGCGCGACCAGATCGAGGGCGCGGGCCAGGAGTGGCCCGCCGAGGACGAGGAGGCCTTCAAGGCCCCGGTCCGCGCGCAGTACGAGGAGCAGGGCAACGCCTACTACGCCACCGCGCGCCTGTGGGACGACGGGGTCATCGACCCCCTGGAGACCCGGCAGGTGCTGGGACTGGCCCTGACCGCGTGCGCGAACGCCCCGCTCGGCGAGCGCGGCTACGGCATCTTCCGCATGTGACCCGTGACTTGTGACTTGTGACGTGAGGACCTCACAGATGTTCAGCACTGTTCTGGTGGCGAACCGGGGCGAGATCGCCGTACGGGTCATCCGCACCCTGCGGGAGCTCGGGATCCGGTCCGTGGCCGTCTTCAGCGACGCCGACGCGGACGCCCGGCACGTACGGGAGGCCGACACGGCCGTCCGGATCGGCCCGGCGGCGGCCGCGGAGAGCTACCTGTCGGTCGAGAGGCTGCTCGACGCCGCCCGCCGCACGGGGGCCGAGGCCGTCCACCCCGGCTACGGCTTCCTCGCGGAGAACGCGGCCTTCGCGGCCGCCTGCGCGGAGGCGGGGCTGGCCTTCATCGGGCCGCCCGCCCCGGCGATCTCCCTGATGGGCGACAAGATCCGGGCCAAGGAGACCGTGAAGGCCGCCGGGGTGCCGGTGGTGCCCGGGTCCTCGGGCAGCGGGCTGTCGGACGCCGAACTGGCCGAGGCCGCCGAGAAGATCGGTATGCCGGTGCTGCTGAAGCCCTCGGCGGGCGGGGGCGGCAAGGGCATGCGGCTGGTCCGGGACGCGGACCTGCTCGCGGAGGAGATCTCGGCGGCCCGGCGCGAGGCGCGGTCCTCCTTCGGGGACGACACCCTGCTGGTGGAGCGCTGGGTGGACCGGCCGCGGCACATCGAGATCCAGGTGCTGGCCGACGCGCACGGCAACGTGGTGCACCTGGGCGAGCGCGAGTGCTCGCTCCAGCGGCGCCACCAGAAGGTCATCGAGGAGGCCCCGTCGGTCCTGCTGACCCCGGAGATCCGGGCGGCGATGGGCGCGGCGGCGGTGGAGGCGGCGCGGTCCTGCGGGTACGTCGGCGCGGGCACGGTGGAGTTCATCGTGCCGGGCGGGGACCCGTCCTCGTACTACTTCATGGAGATGAACACCCGCCTCCAGGTGGAGCACCCGGTCACGGAGCTGATCACCGGGCTGGACCTCGTGGAGCAGCAGCTGCGGGTGGCGGCCGGGGCGGAACTGGGCTTCGGCCAGGCCGACGTCACCCTCACCGGGCACGCCATCGAGGCCCGCGTCTGCGCGGAGGACCCGGCGCGCGGGTTCCTGCCGTCCGGCGGCACGGTCCTGGCGCTGTCCGAGCCCTCGGGCGGGGCGGTGCGGACGGACTCCGGGCTGGTGGCCGGGGTGGACACGGGGTCCACGTACGACCCGATGCTGTCGAAGGTGATCGTCCACGGCCCGGACCGGGCGACGGCCCTGCGGATGCTGCGGGGGGCCCTCGCGGACACGGTGATCCTGGGCGTCCAGACGAACGCGGGCTTCCTGCGGAGGCTGCTGGCGCACCCGGACGTGGTGTCCGGGAACCTGGACACCGGGCTGGTGGAGCGCGACCTGCCGTCCCTCCTGCCGGAGGGGGTCCCGGCCGAGGTGTACGCCGCCGCGGCCCTGCTGGCCCAGGCGGCCCCGGCGGGGCTGGATGTGGCCGGGGCATGGGCGGACCCGTTCTCCGCCGCCAACGGCTGGCGCCTGGGCGGCACCCCGGCCTGGACGGTCCACCACTTCCGCCTCCCGGGCCAGGACCCCATCACGGTCCGCACCCGACAGCGGGGCGCGGAGCAGGAGATCCTGCTGGACGAGGCCACTCCAGCCTCGCCGGCGTTTGAGGCGCGGGGTCTGGGGCAGAGCCCCGGCGCACCGGCCCGCGGCCGCATCGTCAGCCTCGGCCACGACACCCTGACCCTCGAACTCGACGGCGTCACGCACCGCTTCTCCCACGCCACCTCCCCGGAGGGAACCTGGCTCGGCCGCGACGCCGACAGCTGGCACCTCCAGCACCACGACCCCGTCACCGCGAAGGGCGCGGCCAGCGCGGGCGCCGACACCCTTGCCGCCCCCATGCCCGGCACCGTCACCGTCGTGAAGGTGACCGTCGGGGACAAGGTGGCGGCGGGCCAGAGCCTGCTGGTCGTCGAGGCGATGAAGATGGAGCACGCCATCTCCGCCCCGCACGCCGGCACCGTCACCGAACTAGACGTCGTCCCCGGCTCCACGGTGGCCATGGACCAGGTCCTGGCCGTGGTCACCCCGGACGCCGACGACGCCGGCGAGAACGCGGAGGCGAGCGCGTGAACGGGCTGCCCATGACCGTCCCGGCGCCGGCCGGGCTCCCGCCCCGGGTGCGGATCCACGAGGTCGGCGCCCGGGACGGGCTGCAGAACGAGAAGACGGCCGTACCCACCGAGGTGAAGGCCGAGTTCGTCCGCCGGCTGGCCGCCGCCGGCCTGACCACGATCGAGGCCACCAGCTTCGTCCACCCCAAGTGGGTGCCCCAGCTGGCCGACGCCGAGCAGCTCTTCCCGTTGCTCTCCGACGTCCCGGCGGACCTGCCCGTCCTGGTGCCCAACGAGCGCGGCCTGGACCGCGCGCTCGCCCTCGGGGCCACCCGCATCGCGGTGTTCGGCTCGGCCACCGAGACCTTCGCCGCGCGCAACCTGAACCGTACGGTCGCCGAGTCCCTCGCGATGTTCGAGCCCGTCGTGGCCCGCGCCAAGGACGCGGGGGCGCATGTGCGCGGCTACCTGTCGATGTGCTTCGGCGACCCCTGGGAGGGCGCCGTCCCGGTCCACCAGGTGGTCCGCGTGGCCAAGGACCTGCTGGACCTGGGCTGTGACGAGCTGAGCCTCGGCGACACGATCGGCGTCGCCACCCCCGGCCACGTCCAGGCGCTCCTCGGCGAGCTGAACGCGGCCGGGGTGGCCACCGACCGGATCGGCGTGCACTTCCACGACACCTACGGCCAGGCCCTGTCCAACACCCTCGCCGCGCTCCAGTGCGGCGTGACCACGGTCGACGCCTCCGCCGGCGGCCTCGGCGGCTGCCCGTACGCCAAGAGCGCCACCGGCAACCTCGCCACCGAGGACCTGGTGTGGATGCTCGACGGCCTCGGCATCGAGACCGGGGTCGACCTGGCCGCCCTCACCGCCACGAGCGTGTGGATGGCCGAACGGCTGGGACGTCCCAGCCCCTCCCGTACCGTCCGCGCCCTCTCCCACAAGGAGTAACGAAGCCATGCCCCTCGACCACCGGCTCACCCCCGAGCACGAGGAACTCCGCCGTACCGTCGAGGCGTTCGCGCACGATGTGGTGGCGCCCAAGATCGGCGACCTGTACGAGCGCCACGAGTTCCCGTACGAGATCGTCCGCGAGATGGGCCGCATGGGCCTGTTCGGCCTGCCCTTCCCGGAGGAGTACGGCGGCATGGGCGGCGACTACCTCGCGCTCGGCATCGCCCTGGAGGAGCTGGCCCGCGTCGACTCCTCGGTGGCCATCACCCTGGAGGCGGGCGTCTCGCTGGGCGCCATGCCGCTCTACCTCTTCGGCACCGAGGAGCAGAAGCGGGAGTGGCTGCCGAAGCTGTGCTCCGGCGAGGTCCTCGGCGCGTTCGGCCTGACCGAGCCCGGCGCCGGCAGCGACGCCGGCGGCACCCGCACGACGGCCGTCCGCGACGGCGACGAGTGGGTGATCAACGGCTCCAAGTGCTTCATCACCAACTCCGGTACGGACATCACCGGCCTGGTCACGGTCACCGCGGTCACCGGCCGCAAGGCGGACGGCCGCCCGGAGATCTCCTCGATCATCGTCCCGTCCGGCACCCCGGGCTTCACGGTGGCGGCCCCCTACTCCAAGGTCGGCTGGAACTCCTCGGACACCCGCGAGCTGTCCTTCTCCGACGTCCGCGTGCCGGTCGCCAACCTGGTGGGCCAGGAGGGCCGCGGCTACGCCCAGTTCCTGCGGATCCTCGACGAGGGCCGGATCGCCATCGCGGCGCTGGCCACCGGTCTGGCGCAGGGCTGTGTGGACGAGTCGGTGAAGTACGCCAAGGAGCGACAGGCCTTCGGGAAGGCGATCGGCGACAACCAGGCCATCCAGTTCAAGCTGGCCGACATGGAGACGCGCGCCCACATGGCCCGTCTGGGCTGGCGCGACGCGGCCTCGCGGCTGGTGGCGGGCGAGCCGTTCAAGAAGGAGGCGGCGATCGCGAAGCTGTACTCCTCCACCGTCGCCGTCGACAACGCCCGCGACGCCACGCAGATCCACGGCGGGTACGGGTTCATGAACGAGTACCCGGTGGCCCGTATGTGGCGGGACTCGAAGATCCTGGAGATCGGCGAGGGCACCAGCGAGGTCCAGCGCATGCTCATCGCCCGCGAACTGGGCTTCGCCGGCTGATCCGGGCCCTCCGCAACACCCTCCCGACGAACGGCCCGCGCCCCCGGCGCGGGCCGTTCGCGCTTCGTGCGCCCGTGCGCCCCCGAAAGAAGTTAGGGCCGCCTTACCGCTTTCGGCCAAGGTTAGGCTAACCTTCCCCCCGAACGGCCTACCCTCGCAGCGCCCAGCACGTACGAAAGCGGACACCGACATGCCCAAGCCCAGCTCCACCTTCCTCTCCCGCCGCGGTCTCATCGCGGCCGGCGGCGCCCTCGGCCTCGTCGCGGCGCTCACCGCGTGCGGCGGCGGCGACAAGGCGAAGGACGGCGGCGACAAGGGCGCGAGCGCCGCGTCGGGCGCCTGGAGCTTCAAGGACGACCTGGGCAAGGAGGCCACCGCCAAGGCCACCCCGAAGAACATCGTGGCCTACACCGGCACCGCCGCCGCGCTGTACGACTACGGCGTGCAGGTCAAGGGCGTCTTCGGCCCGACCAAGCTGGCGGACGGCAAGCCCGACCCGATGGCCGGCACGATGGACATCTCCAAGGTCGAGATCCTCGGCAACGTCTACGACGAGTTCAACGTCGAGAAGTACGCGGCCCTCAAGCCCGACCTCCTCGCCACCAACACCTGGGACGGCTCGTACTGGTACGTGCCCGAGGCCTCCAAGGACAAGATCCTGAAGCTGGCCCCGGCCGCCGCCATCGGCGTGGGCGACAAGGTCTCCATGGACAAGGCCCTGGAGCGCACCGCGGACCTCGCCAGGTCCCTCGGCGCCGACCTCAACACCAAGAAGAGCGCCGACGCGAAGGCCCGTTTCGACGCCGCCTCCGCCAAGGTCCGCGAGGCCGTCAAGGCCAACCCGGGCGTCAAGGTCCTCGTCGGCTCCGGCTCCGACCAGATGTTCTACGTCTCCACCCCGAAGACCTCCGCGGACCTGAAGTACTTCGAGTCCCTCGGCGTCGAGTTCGTCAGCCCGGAGCAGGACAAGCTGGACCCGCAGGGCTTCTTCGAGAGCCTCAGCTGGGAGAACGCCGGCAAGTACAAGGCCGACGTCATCCTCCTCGACAACCGCACCCAGGCCCTCCAGCCCGAGGCCCTGAAGGCCAAGCCGACCTGGAACGAGCTCCCGGCGGTCAAGGCGGGCCAGGTCGCCCCGCGCGTGACCGAGCCGATCTACTCGTACGAGAAGTGCGCGCAGATCCTCGAGGACCTCGCGAAGACCATCCAGAACGCCAAGAAGCTCGGCTGACCCGGTAACCCAGGGGGGACCTCCGCATGACCGCCACCGCTTCCGCCACCGCTCCCGACGCCGCCGACGCGGCCCCGGCCGCCGCGCACTTCCGCTTCTTCACCCTCGAAGTCCTGCGCACCCGCCGGCTGGGCCACTCGTTCCTGCGCGTGACCTTCGGCGGGGAGTCCCTCGCGGAGTTCCGCTCGGGCGGCTACGACCAGAGCCTCTCGCTCTTCCTCCCCGTGGGGGACCGGGAGCACACCGAACTCCCGTCCACCGACGAGGACACCTGGTTCGGGGCCTGGCGGGCGGTGCCGGACGAGGAGCGCCCGGTGATGCGCTCGTACACGGTGCGCGAGCAGCGGCGCACGCCGGACGGGGCGGTCGAGGTGGACGTCGACTTCGTCCTCCACGGCACGGAGACATCAGCCGCTGCCGCGGCGGGCTCCCCGGCCTCCCGCTGGGCGGGCCGGGCGGTCACCGGCCGGCGGATCATGGCGATCGGCCCGGCCGTGGCGGCGAACAAGTCGGTCCGCTTCCAGCGGCCGGAGGGCGCCGGCACGGTGCTGATGTACGCGGACGAGACCGCCCTGCCGGCGGCCGCCGCGATCCTGGACCGGCTGCCCGCCGGGACCCGGGTGAAGGCCTTCTTCGAGGTCCCGCACCCGGACGACCGGCTCGGCCTGCACACCCTCGCGGACGCGGACATCACCTGGATCGTGCGCGAGAAGGGCGCGGGCGGGCCGGCGCGCACCGAGAGGGTGCTGTCCGAGCTGCGGGCGGCCCGGCTGCCCGACGACGGGACCCCGTACGCCTGGCTCGCGGGCGAGGCGGGGACGGTCAGGGCGGTACGCCGCCACCTCGTGCAGGAACGTTCCTTCGACCGGCGCGCGGTGCGGTTCACCGGCTACTGGAAGCTCGGCGCGAGCGAGGAGCAGCTGCTCGCCGAGGCGTACGCGGGCCGGGCCCCGAGCGAGGACCCGAGCTCCGACCTGTAGTCAACTCCCGCTGTCCACAACGCATTCGAGGAAGGGCCCCGGCATCAGCCGGGGCCCTTCCTCATTTGTGATCTAACTTAGGTTAGGCTAACCTAAATCCCGCACCCCACCCCCCGCTCCCCCTGCCCGGAGGAAAGTTGATGCGCTCGCATCTGCTGAACGAGACGACCGCGGACCTGTACCGGCGCAACGTCACCGAGGGCGTCGACCGCGTCGCCGCCAAACTCGCGACCACGCGCCGCCCCCACACCGGCATCTCCGTGGACGAACTCGCCCCGGTCATCGAGGGCATCGACCTCGACCGCCCGCTGGGTGACGCCTCCGCCGCCCTCGACGAGCTCGAGGACGTGTACCTGCGCGACGCCGTCTACTTCCACCACCCGCGCTACCTGGGCCACCTCAACTGCCCGGTCGTCATCCCCGCGGTGGTCGGCGAAGCCGTACTGTCGGCCGTCAACTCCTCGCTCGACACCTGGGACCAGTCCATCGGCGGCACGCTCATCGAACGCCGCCTCATCGACTGGACCGCCCGCCGCATCGGCCTCGGCGAGGGCGCGGACGGCGTCTTCACCTCCGGCGGCAGCCAGTCGAACTTCCACGCGCTGCTCCTCGCCCGTGACGAGGCCTGCCGGAGCGTCATGAAGCGCGCCCTGGACGCGGGCACCGAGCTCACCAAGGCCGAACTCCTGCCGCGGCTGCGCATCTTCACCTCCGAGGCCAGCCACTTCAGCGTGCAGAAGTCCGCCGCCATGCTCGGCCTCGGCTACGAGGCCGTCATCTCGGTCCCGGTCGACCGCAACCGCCGCATGGACACCTCCCTGCTCGCCCTGGAGCTGGAGAACTGCGCCGCCGAGGGCCTCTTCCCCATGGCCGTCGTCGCCACCGCCGGCACCACCGACTTCGGGTCCATCGACCCGCTCCCCGAGATCGCCCGCCTGACCTCCGAGCACTCCGCGTGGATGCACGTGGACGCCGCCTACGGCTGCGGACTGCTGGTCTCCCCCACCCGCCGGCACCTCCTCGACGGCATCGAGCACGCCGACTCGGTCACCGTGGACTACCACAAGTCCTTCTTCCAGCCCGTGAGTTCCAGCGCCGTCCTGGTCCGCGACCGCGACACCCTCAAGCACGCCACCTACCACGCGGACTACCTCAACCCGCGCCGGATGGCCGAGGAGCGCATCCCCAACCAGGTCGACAAGTCCATCCAGACCACGCGCCGCTTCGACGCCCTCAAGCTCTGGATGACCCTGCGCATCATGGGCGCCGACGGCGTCGGCTCCCTCTTCGACGAGGTCGTCTCCCTCGCCGCCGCCGGCTGGGAGATCCTCGACGCCGACCCCCGCTTCGAGGTGGTCGTCAAGCCGCAGATCTCCACCCTGGTCTTCCGCTACGTCCCCGACGCCGGCGCCGGCGGCGACGCCCCGCGCGCCGACCTCCTCGACGAGGCCCAGCTGCACGCCCGCAAGGCCCTGTTCGCCTCCGGCGAGGCCGTCGTCGCCGGGACCAAGGTCGACGGGAAGCAGTACCTGAAGTTCACCCTCCTCAACCCGCAGACCACGACGGCCGACATCACGGCCGTCCTCGACCTCGTCGCCGCACACGCCGAGCAGTTCCTGGGAGAGTCCCTTGCCGTCCACCGCTAAGCCCTACGACTTCATCGGCATCGGCCTGGGCCCCTTCAACCTGGGACTCGCCTGCCTCACCGCGCCGATCGACGAGCTGAACGGCCTGTTCATCGAGTCGAAGCCGCACTTCGAGTGGCACGCCGGGATGTTCCTCGACGGCGCGCACCTCCAGACGCCGTTCATGTCGGACCTGGTCACCCTCGCCGACCCGACCTCGCCCTTCTCCTTCCTGAACTACCTGAAGGACAGGGACCGGCTGTACTCCTTCTACATCCGCGAGAACTTCTACCCGCTGCGCGCCGAGTACAACGACTACTGCCGCTGGGCCGCCGACCGGCTCGACAACGTCCGCTACTCCACCTCCGTCACCGAGGTCGCGTACGACGAGACGGCCGGCCTCTACGAGGTCCACACCGACCGCGGCGAAACGTTCCTCGCCCGCCGCCTGGTCCTCGGCACCGGCACCCCGCCGCACGTCCCCGCGTCCTGCGAGAACCTCGGCGGCGACTTCCTCCACAACTCCTCCTACATGGAGCACAAGGAGGCCCTCCAGCAGAAGAAGTCGATCACCCTGGTCGGCTCGGGCCAGAGCGCCGCCGAGATCTACTACGACCTCCTCGCCGAGATCGACGTCCACGGCTACCAGCTCAACTGGGTGACCCGCTCCCCGCGCTTCTTCCCGCTCGAATACACCAAGCTCACCCTGGAGATGACCTCCCCGGAGTACGTGGACTACTTCCACGCCCTCCCCGAGGAGACCCGCTACCGGCTGGAGACCCAGCAGAAGAACCTCTTCAAGGGCATCGACGGCGACCTCATCAACGCCATCTTCGACCTGCTCTACCAGAAGAAGATCACCATGCCGGGCCCGGTCCCCACGACCCTGCTCACCAACACCTCCCTGAACAGCACGGCGTACGACACCACCACGGGCGCGTACACCCTCGGCCTGCGCCAGGAGGAGCAGGAGCGCGACTTCTCCCTCACCACCGAGGGGCTGGTCCTCGCCACCGGCTACAAGTACCGCGTCCCCGAGTTCCTGGCCCCGGTCCGCGACCGCCTGGTCTTCGACGGCCACGGCCGCCTCGACGCCGGCCGCAACTACGCCGTCGACGTCACCGGCCGCGGGGTCTACCTCCAGAACGGCACCACCCACAACCACTCCCTCACCTCCCCCGACCTGGGCATGGCCGCGTACCGCAACGCGTACATCGTCGGAGAGCTCCTCGGCCGCGAGTACTACAAGGTCGAGAAGTCCATCGCGTTCCAGCAGTTCGCCGCCCCGGAAGGCACCCACGCATGAGCACCGCCGAAACCCTCTTCACCCGCACCGACCCCGTCCTCGGCGCCTTCTCCATCCGGCCCCTGGACCCCTTCTCGGACGCGGAACTGCTCCACACCTGGGTCACCGACCCGAAAGCCGCGTTCTGGATGATGCAGGACGCCACCCTCCCGGACGTGGAACGCGAGTACGTGCGCATCACCGCGCACGAACACCACCAGGCCTTCCTCGGCTTCCACGAGGACCGCCCGGCCTTCCTGATGGAGAGCTACGACCCCGCGCACCTGGAGCTCGTCGGCCTGTACGACGCGCGCCCCGGCGACGTGGGCATGCACTTCCTGGTCGCCCCGACCGACACCCCCGTCTCCGGCTTCACCCGCGCCGTCATCACCACGGTCATGGCGGCCCTCTTCGCCGACCCCGCCACCGAGCGCGTCGTCGTCGAGCCGGACGTGCGCAACACGGCCGTCCACGCCCTCAACGAGGCCGTCGGCTTCGTGGCCGAAGGCCCCGTCACCAAGCCGGAGAAGGAAGCCCTCCTCAGCTTCTGCACCCGCGCCCAGTTCGAGGCGGCCACCGCCCTCACCACCGGGGTCTCGATATGAACCTGTCCGCCGACATCGCCCACCTCAGCCCCGAGCTGTGGGCCCGCGCCAACCGCGCGCTGGTCCGCAAGGCCCTCGCGGAGTTCTCCCACGAGCGCCTGCTGACCCCGGAGCCCCTCGGCGAGGACCACTACCGCGTCCTGTCCGACGACGGCGCCGTCGAGTACCGCTTCCGCGCCGTCCGCCACGCCCTGGACCACTGGTCCGTGGACGAGGACTCCGTCACCCGCCGCCTCGGCGGGGCGGAGGCGGAGCTCGACGCCCTGGACTTCCACATAGAACTCCGGGAGACCCTCGGCCTGAGCGCGGAGGTGCTCCCCGTCTACCTGGAGGAGATCTCCTCCACCCTGGCCGGCACGGGCTACAAGTACACCAAGCCCCAGACCCCCTCCGCGGTCCTCGCGAAGTCCTCCTTCCAGGACATCGAGACGGGCATGACCGAGGGCCACCCCTGCTTCGTGGCCAACAACGGCCGCCTGGGCTTCGGCGTCCACGAGTACCGCGCGTACGCCCCGGAGACCGCGAACCCGGTCCACCTGGTGTGGGCGGCCGCCCACAAGGACGTCTCCACCTTCACGGCGGGCGCGGGCCTGGACCACGACGCGTTCATGCGCGAGGAGCTGGGCGAGGCGGCCCTGGCCGGCTTCGCGGCGAAGCTGACGGCCCTCGGCCTGGACCCGTCGGACTACCACTACCTGCCCGTCCACCCCTGGCAGTGGTGGAACAAGACCGCGGTCACCTTCGCCGCCGAGATCGCGAACCGCCGCCTGGTCCTGCTCGGCGAGGGCGAGGACGCCTACCTCGCCCAGCAGTCGATCCGCACCTTCTTCAACACCACCACCCCCACGAAGCACTACGTGAAGACCGCCATCTCGGTCCTCAACATGGGCTTCATGCGCGGGCTGTCGGCCGCCTACATGGAGGCCACCCCGGCCATCAACGACTGGCTGCACCAGCTGATCGAGTCGGACGAGGTGCTCCGCTCCGTCGACTTCTCGATCATCCGCGAGCGCGCCGCCATCGGCTACCACCACCGCCAGTACGAGCGCGCGACGGACCGCTACTCCCCGTACCGCAAGATGCTGGCCGCCCTGTGGCGCGAGTCCCCGGTGGGCTCCCTGCGCGACGGGGAGCGGCTGGCCACGATGGCCTCCCTCCTCCACGTGGACGCGGACGGCAAGTCCTTCGTCGGCGCCCTCATCGCCGAATCGGGCCTGACCCCCGCCGAGTGGCTGAAGCCGTACCTCCGCGCCTACCTGCTCCCCCTCCTGCACTGCTTCTACCAGTACGACCTCGCCTACATGCCGCACGGCGAGAACACGATCCTGGTCATCAAGGACGGGGTGGTCCAGCGGGCGGTCTTCAAGGACATCGCCGAGGAGATCGTGGTCATGGACCCGGACGCGGTCCTCCCGCCGGCGGTGGAGCGCATCCGGGCCGACATCCCGGAGGACATGAAGCTCCTGTCGATCTTCACGGACGTCTTCGACTGCTTCTTCCGCTTCCTGAACTCGATCCTGGTCACGGAGGGCATCTGCGACGAGTCCACCTTCTGGCAGGCGGTGGCGGACTGCGCCCACGGCTACCAGGAGTCCCTCCCCGCCCTGGCGGACCGCTTCGCCCGCTACGACCTCTTCACTCCCGAGTTCCAGCTGTCCTGCCTCAACCGCCTCCAGCTGCGCAACAACAAGCAGATGGTCGACCTGGCCGACCCGGCCGCGGCCCTCCAGCTGATCGGCACCCTCCAGAACCCCGTCGCGCCCTTCGCCGCGCGACGGTGATCAACGGGCGGGCGCCCCTGCGACTACGGTCCCTCGCAGGAGCGCCCGCCCTACCCTCAGTCCGTCGCCTTCGGGTGGCCCGTACCGGCGTAGGTGATCCAGACCGTCCGGGTGGCCTCGTCCACGAGATACCAAAGACGGCCGCCTCCTGTGACCTCGTACTGCCAGCGTTCCAGCCCCTGCCCCTTGAAGGTGCCGGTACCGAGGGCGCCCTTCAAGCGGTGCTGGCGGTCCGGACTGTCCGTAGCGCGGGGAGCGCTGCGGATCTTCTCGAAGGCACGGCGCAGGTTACCGGCCGCCTGACGGCTCAGGTCCTCCCAGCCTGCGGCGGCCTCGGCGCCGGCGAAGCGCAGGTCGTATTCGTCCCCGACCGGCGGCGGTGCGGCACGGTCTCCGCGCTTCGGGCTCACTCTCCGGGACCGGGCGCCGGGACCGGACCGAAGTCGCCCTCGGGCTCACGGGTGAGAGCGGCGAGCAACTCGGGATCCGCGTAGATCTCGGCACTGTGGCGCCACTGCGTGAGCAGGCTCGCGATCGGCGCGAGGTTTTCCAGGGCGGCCGCGCCGCGGGCCGTGTCGACCAGCTCGGAGAGCAAGGCGTCCACGTCGCCGTCGGGCAGGAACGTGATCCATGGCAGGGCGTCGGGCAGGGCTTGGCGCAAGACGTCGGTGTTCTCCGTCCGGAGCAGGCCGGCCAGCAGACGCGAGGTGAAGTCCACGACCGAGGCGTCCCGCTCCATACGGTCCAGCCGCATGAGGGCGAGGTCTCCCGCACCTCGGCGCCGCAGCCTTAGTGCGCGGAACATGTCGAGTCTGCGGGTCGTCGCGGCGGGGTGGTGGAGAAGTTCGCTGAAGGAGACGTCCTCAAAGGCCGCAGGCATGACATCCACACTAGCTCGGATGTAGCTCCGCCGTCAGGAGATCGGCCGACGAGCGACGGGCTACGACCACGGGACCTCCGGGGCGCGGTAGTAGGTGATGCCCTGGGCGTCCAGGCGGGGCCCCTGGGCGGCGAGGCGGGTGCGGTGGGCGGGCCAGGAGAGGGCCGTCGCCGGGGACCAGGCGAGTTCCGCGAGGCTGAGGAGGCGGGGGAAGGCCATCAGTTCCCAGTCGGAGCGGGTGGAGATGGTCTCCGTCCAGAGCGGGGCCTCCACGCCCAGGACCGCCGATTCGGGGACGTCGGGGAGGTAGGAGCCCGGGTTCCAGGCGTAGGCGCGCTGGGCGGGGACGTATCCGGCCCACGCCAGACCGGGACCGGTCTGCTTGTCGTACTTCATGTCCAGGTAGGCGTGGTCCGCCGGGGAGAGCACCAGGCGGTGGCCCGCCTTGGCGGCGGCGGCCACGGCCGCCTTCTCCGCGGCCGGGGTCCGGTCGTGGCCCCAGTACTGGAGGACGGCTCCGGGTGCCGGGCGGGCGGCGGCCAGCTGGTGCCAGGCCATCACCGTCTTTCCGTGCCGGGCCACCACCGCCTGGGCGCGGTCCATGAACGCCGCGTAGTCCGCCGCCGGGGTGGAGTGGGCCTCGTCGCCGCCGATGTGCAGGTAGGGGCCGGGCGTGAGGGCGGCGATCTCGCCGAGGACGTCGTCGATGAACTCGTACGTGCGCTCCTTGCCCACGCACAGGGAGCTGAAGCCGACCTTGACGCCGGTGTAGCGCGCGGGTGCCTTGCCGTCGCAGGTCAGCTCGCCGTAGGCGGCCTGGGCGGCGTTGACGTGGCCCGGCATGTCGATCTCGGGGACGAGGGTGACGTAGCGGTCCGCCGCGTAGGCGACCAGGTCGCGGTACTCGTCCTTGGACCAGGAGCCGCCCGGGCCGCCGCCGACCTCGCTCGCGCCGCCGTACTCGGCGAGCCTCGGCCAGGAGTCGACGGCGATCCGCCAGCCCTGGTCGTCGGTGAGGTGCACGTGCAGGGTGTTGATCTTGTACTGGGCGAGCTGGTCGACGTACCGCTTCACCTGCGCCACCGGGAAGTGGTGGCGGGCGACGTCGACCATGGCCCCGCGGTAGGCGAAGCGGGGGGTGTCCGTCACCGTTCCGCCCGGGACGGTCCCCGCGCCCTTCACCGGCAGCAGCTGGCGCAGCGTCTGGCCCGCGTGGAAGAGGCCCGCCGGGGTGCGGGCGGTGAGGGTGATCCCGGCGGGGGTGGTCCGCAGCCGGTACCCCTCCTCGCCCAGCTCCCCGGCCCCGCCGTCGAGCCGCAGCCGGACCCCGTCGCCGCCCTCGCCGCCCGGCCCGCCGGCCCCGTCCGGCCCGTCGGCCACCGGCAGCGGCAGCCCGGTCGGTCCGCGCAGCTGCTCCGCGAGGAGCTCGCCGATCCGGCGGACCTCCTCGGGCGCGCCCGGGCCGCCGGCGCGGATGACGGTGCCCGCCCCGAAGCCGTACCCGGGGCCCTCGGCCCGTACGGAGGCCGGGGCGGGCAGGAGCCGCTCGTAGGGGGTGAGGGCGGCGGCGGCCGGTTTGGCGTCGTCGCCGTGGGCCGCGGTGCAGGAGACGGCGGCGCTCAGGAGCAGGAGGGAGCAGAGGGTGCCGAGCGTGCGGCGCGGTACTCGCGGGACTCTCATGTGCCCAGATATAGGCCAAACGGTCTCCACCCGGGCCCCACATACCGGTGCGAGAATCCCCGGATGGCGGAAATCATCCAGAAGGACGGTACGTGGACCTTCGACGGGGACGCGGTGCGGATCGTGCCGGGCCGCGACAAGGGGGTGGGGCTGCTGCGGCAGCAGCTCGGTGAGGTGCTGGTGCCGCTGCGCGCGATCGCGGGGATCAGCTACGAGCCGGGCCGCAAGTCCGGCCGGCTGCGGCTGCGGCTGCGCGACGGCGCGGACCCGCTGCTCCAGGTGACGGGCGGGCGGCTGCCCGAGTCCTCGGACCCCTACCGGCTGACCGTGGAGGCGGACCGGGCCGGGGTGGCGGAGTACTTCGTGGACGAGGTCCGCAACGCCCTGCTGCTGGACGGGGTGGACCCCGGCCCCTCGGACGCGTACCTGCTGCCGGGCCCGGCGGTGCCGATCACGGTCGGCGCGGGCGACGGGACGGCCGCCTTCGACGGCGACCGGGTGGTGCTGGAGTGGAACTGGACCACCGAGGACGCGAAGTCCTCGGGCGGCCCCCGCGAGTTCCGCGTCGGGGACCTGCGGACGGTGGAGTGGGCCCCGTCGAAGGGTCTGGAGAACGGCTGGCTCCGGTTCACCCTGACGGGTGCCCCGTCGGCGCCCGCGCCCAAGTACGACCCCTGCGCGGTGGAGCTCTTCGGCTTCAAGAAGGACCCGCTGATGGCGCTGGTCGCGGCGGCGGTGGCGGTACGGATGCCCCACCCGGCGGCCCCGGCCCCGGCCGCGGAGGCCCCCGCCGCCCTCCCCCTCGCGGACGCGGCCCCGGCCCTGGCGGGCGAGCCGGCCGACCACGACACGCTGCTGCGCCGGCTGCGCGAGCTGGGGGAGCTGCACCGGAGCGGGGTCCTCACGGCGGAGGAGTTCTCGGCGGCGAAGGCTGCCATTTTGGGCGGTTTCTAGCCCAACGAGGCCGGAATCACCCATTCCCTGGTCCAGACCAGCATGATCCTGCCCGATTCCGGGCAGGATTTTTGCGTTCCACCCCTTGGACCGTCAATATCTACTGGTGCTCGACCGCCGACCGTCCCATGACGACCTCGTCGACCACCTGGTACGCACGACCGCGCTGCAGCGCGGCGAGGCCTCCCGGGTGGTGCTCGACGTGCTCGCGTACTTCGACGAGACGACCGAGGAGTTCGTCCGTCGCCGCCATCGCGAGCTTCAGTCCGGCGGATCGGTCAACGCGGAGATCTTCGAGCGGATCGCGGCAGAACTGCCGCACCGCGCGGTGGCGCCCCCGGAGCTCTCGCTCCGGCAGCTGCGCCGCATCGTCTACGGCTGAGACGCCGCATCGTCTCCGGGCACGGACACCGAACTTCAGGAGGGGCAACACCGTATGTGCGGAATCGTCGGTTACATCGGCAAGCGCGACGTGGCACCACTGCTGCTGGAAGGCCTCCAGCGGCTGGAATACCGCGGCTACGACTCGGCGGGCATCGTCGTCAACAGCCCGAAGTCGGCGGCCCTGAAGGTCGTCAAGGCCAAGGGCCGGGTCCGCGAGCTGGAGTCCCGCGTCCCCAAGCGCTTCGCCGGCACCACCGGCATCGCCCACACCCGCTGGGCCACCCACGGCGCGCCGAGCGACATCAACTCGCACCCGCACCTGGACGCCGAGAACAAGGTCGCGGTCGTCCACAACGGCATCGTCGACAACGCCGCCGAGCTCCGCGCCAAGCTGGAGGCCGACGGTGTGGTCTTCGTCTCCGAGACCGACACCGAGGTGCTCGTCCACCTGATCGCCCGCTCCCAGGCCGTCACCCTGGAGGAGAAGGTCCGCGAGGCGCTCAAGGTCGTCGAGGGCACCTACGGCATCGCCGTCATGCACGCCGACTTCGCCGACCGCATCGTCGTCGCCCGCAACGGCTCCCCCGTCGTCCTCGGCATCGGCGAGAAGGAGATGTTCGTCGCCTCGGACGTCGCCGCGCTCGTCGCCCACACCCGCCAGGTCGTCACCCTCGACGACGGCGAGATGGCCACCCTCAAGGCCGACGACTTCCGCACGTACACCACGAGCGGTACGACGACCACCGCCACGCCCGAGACCGTGGAGTGGGAGGCCGCCTCCTACGACATGGGCGGCCACGACACCTACATGCACAAGGAGATCTCCGAGCAGCCCGACGCGGTCGACCGCGTGCTGCGCGGCCGGATCGACGACCGCTTCTCCACCGTGCACCTGGGCGGCCTGAACCTGGACCCGCGCGAGGCGCGCGGCATCCGCCGGGTCAAGATCCTCGGCTGCGGCACCTCGTACCACGCGGGCATGATCGGCGCCGGCCTCATCGAGAGCCTCGCCCGCATCCCCGCCGACGCCGAGCCGGCCTCCGAGTTCCGCTACCGCAACCCGGTCGTGGACCCCGACACCCTCTACATCGCCGTCTCCCAGTCCGGTGAGACCTACGACGTGCTCGCGGCGGTGCAGGAGCTCAAGCGCAAGGGCGCCCGCGTCCTCGGCGTGGTCAACGTGGTCGGCTCCGCCATCGCCCGCGAGGCCGACGGCGGCGTGTACGTGCACGCCGGCCCCGAGGTCTGCGTCGTGTCCACCAAGTGCTTCACGAACACCGTGACCGCCTTCGCCCTGCTCGCCCTGCACCTGGGCCGCATCCGCGACCTGTCCGTCGCCGACGGCAAGCGGATCATCGAGGGCCTGCGCAAGCTCCCCGGCCAGATCCAGGAGATCCTGGAGGGCGAGGAGGACATCAAGAAGCTGGCGGCCGAGTACGCCGAGGCCAAGTCGATGATGTTCATCGGCCGGGTGCGCGGCTATCCGGTGGCCCTGGAGGCCTCCCTCAAGCTGAAGGAGATCTCCTACATCCACGCCGAGGCCTACCCGGCCTCCGAGCTCAAGCACGGCCCGCTCGCGCTCATCGAGCCGGCGATGCCGACGGTCGCGATCGTCCCGGACGACGACCTGCTGGAGAAGAACCGCGCGGCGCTGGAGGAGATCAAGGCCCGCAGCGGCCGGATCCTGGCGGTCGCCCACCGGGTGCAGGAGAAGGCCGACCACACGATCCTCGTCCCCAAGAACGAGGACGAGCTGGACCCGATCCTGATGGGCATCCCGCTCCAGCTGCTGGCGTACCACACCGCTCTGGCCCTGGGCCGGGACATCGACAAGCCGCGCAACCTGGCGAAGTCCGTCACGGTCGAGTAGGACCCGCACCGCAGACGCGGGACGGCCCCGGGGAGCTCCCCGGGGCCGTCCCCCTTTTTTCCCGCACGCCTTCCACCTGAACGAGGTACCCGCATGACCGCGCCCGGCCGCTTCGAGGAACTGATGGCCGAGGCCACGGCCGCCACCGGCCGCTTCGGGCACCGCGAGCACGTCCACCTGACGTGGCTGGCGGTACGGGCCCACGGCCCGGCGGCGACCGTGGAGCTGGTCGGCGAGGGGATCCTGGCGACCGCCACCCGGGCGGGCGTCCCCGGCAAGTTCCACGCGACCCTCACCCGTGCCTGGGTCGAGCTCGTCGCCCGCGCGGAGGGCGGGGGCGAACCCGCCCGGGACTTCGAGGAGTTCGCCGCCCGCCACCCGGAACTCCTGGACAAGGAGCTGCCGAAGCGGTTCTACAGCGCGGCCGTCCTGTCCTCGGAGGAGGCGAAGGCCGCCTGGACCGAGCCGGACCTCGCCCCCTTCCCCCGGCAGACCCGCGGCTGAGACCCGCCGCACCCACGGCACACGACAGGGGCGCCACCGGTGACTCCGGTGGCGCCCCTGCCCGTTGCGCCCGCGCGGCGGGCGGGGTTCAACCCGCCGCGACCGCGCCCCTGCCCGCCGCCTTGCCGAAGGCCGTCGGCCAGTGCGCCAGCGCGGCGGTCGCCCCGTACCAGGCCAGCAGCCCGGACACGGCCGCGGCCCAGCCGCCCGCCTTGGCCAGGCCGGCGCTGTCCGCGAAGGAGGCGATGGCCAGCAGGACGAGGGAGAGGGTGAGCAGGCCGTAGACGCCCTGCCCGAACAGGCCGCTCGACGCGGCGAGGGTGAGGGTCAGCGCGAGCAGCGCGAAGAGGACCAGAAACGTTCCGGCGGCCTCGTCGGACACCGAGGCGCCCGCACCCTTGGCCCAGGTGAACCAGAAGACGCCCAGGCCCGCGAACGCGGTGCCGTTGAACCCGTTGCCGCCCCGGTACTCCATGAGGCCGAGGAGGAAGAGGGCCGCGCCGCCGACGTACATCGCGAGCGACACGGAGTTGGCGGCGGTGACACCGGAGAGGACGCCGGTGTGGCCGATACCGAACGCGAGAAGGGTGAGACCCAGGGCGATGTTCCCCAGGGTCGAAGTCGAGGCCGTGCTTCCCGCAGAGACACCATTGTCCACGGCGGGCTCCCTTCGATCTGCAGTTGTTTGCTGCGTCCCAGCAGCACTTATTTACCCTTTACACGGGTTCACAACCGCACAACCGGAATACAGACGGTCACGGAATGACAACGACCGGTCGCTGCGCGCGCTTGGCCAGACGGCCCGCCACCGAGCCGAAGATCCGGCCGACGATGCCGTGGGTGGAACCCACCACGATCGCGTCCGCCGAGTACTCCCGGCCGACCTCCTCCAGCTCGTGGCAGATGTCGCCGCCGCGCTCGACGAGGATCCACGGCACCTCGGAGAGGTAGTCCGCGCAGGCGAGCTCCAGGCCCAGCACCTCGGTGCGGTGGTCGGGGACGTCCACGAAAACCGGCGGCTCGCAGCCGGCCCACACCGTGGTGGGGAGCCGGTTCGCCACGTGCACGATGATCAGGCCGGACCCGGAGCGGCGGGCCATGCCGATCGCGTACGCGAGGGCGCGCTCACTGGACGTGGAGCCGTCGAAGCCCACGACGACCCCGTGCCGGAAGGCCGGATCGCAGGGCATACGTGTCTGTTCCACCGCGCGCAGGTCGCTCGATACGGAATCGGCGATTTGGTGTTTGCGCTTGCGGTCCGCGGGTTCGAAGAATTCGTGACCGGCCATGGATGTCTCGGCGAAAAGTCCTCGGGGGAAGCGACAGGGGCGGTTTCGGCGACTCGGGCTTTCTGACGATGACGAGGGCGTTTTGGCGACGCTGCGTGACGGAGCTCTGTCCAGGAAGCATCTTTCCAAGCCCTTACCCACCAGGGTACGGCGACACTCCCGTCCTGCACAGGGCATGCCGCCCTTGGAGAGCGTCCAAGGGAGCATGCCGGAGCGGAGCCCCCTTGGCAATGGCCGCTGTCCCCTACAGCCAGTGACCGAAGGCCCTCGCGCCACCCGTGCGCGCAGTGACCGGGACCTGCGCACGGACGTTGGACAGGAGTCCGACCGTCCAGGAAGAGCCCGCAGGGAGTACGCCGTGCCCGGCCATCCGGTTCACCCCGTCCAGCCCGTCCAGCCCGCTCCGCCGACGCGGTCCGCCCCCTCCGGGCGCCCCGCTCCCCTCCCCCCGCCGGCCCGTCCCCGGCTTCACCCGTCCGTGCGGTCCGCCGCGGGGCGGCCCGATGACGACCCTGCGGGTGACGTCGTGCGCTGGGCCGCCTTCAGCTGCCTGCTCGTACCCGTGGTCCTGGTGGTCTACGGGACCTCGTACGGCGGGGCCGCCGTGGCGACCCTGGGGCTGGCCGCCGTCACGGCCGCCTGCCGGGTGCTGCTGCGCCAGTCGGAGAAGACCGCTCGGGCCGCCGTGCGGGTCGCGGCGGAGGAGCCGCTCGCGCACGGACACCGCGGCCGGCACTCCCGCAGCGGGTCCGGCGGCCACCGCGGCTGCCACTCCTCCCCGGGCACGTCCCCTCACGACTGACCGATTCGCACGTACACACCCGGTTGTTTTCAGCCAACTTCCGGACCGGATGCTTCCCTTGCCGGAATGTCCCCCCAACCCCCCCACCACCAGCGACGACAGAGCGAAGGGGGCGAAAACACCCCATGGGTACTGGCCACGACCGGATCGTGAGGTTCCCCTGCGGGTAGCGGAGTGGAACGCTTCCTGATCGAATGCTTTTCGCCAAGTTGCCAAGTCGACATAGCGCTGCGTGCTGAACTTGTCACGCCGACACCACGGGACGCAGTAGATTCGATCATGTATTTACGGCGGGGGATCCACGTGCAAGGCCGAGGGGAAACGTGCAGGTGCGACCAGACCAAGGAGTCGCGACACCCAAGGGGGGCTTAGCGCCATGAGCCAGGATTCCACCGCAGTCATCGCCGACGCGGGCAGGAAGCTCGCGGGGCGTCGCCGCAGAGAGATCGTCGCCGTGCTGCTGTTCAGCGGCGGGCCGATCTTCGAGAGTTCCATTCCGCTGTCCGTGTTCGGCATCGACCGCCAGGACGCCGGAGTGCCGCGCTACCGACTGCTCGTGTGCGCCGGGGAGGACGGTCCGCTGCGGACCACCGGCGGACTCGAACTGACGGCGCCGTACGGACTGGAGGCCATCGCCCGCGCGGGCACGGTCGTCGTCCCGGCCTGGCGCTCCATCACCTCCCCGCCGCCGCCGGAGGCGCTCGACGCCCTGCGGCTGGCGCACGAGGAGGGCGCCCGGATCGTCGGTCTGTGCACGGGGGCGTTCGTGCTCGCCGCCGCCGGACTGCTCGACGGCCGGCCGGCCACGACGCACTGGATGTACGCGCCGACGCTGGCCAAGCGCTACCCGTCCGTCCACGTCGACCCGCGCGAGCTGTTCGTCGACGACGGCGACGTGCTGACGTCCGCCGGCACCGCGGCCGGAATCGACCTGTGCCTCCACATCGTGCGCACGGACCACGGCAGCGAGGCGGCCGGGGCGCTGGCCCGCCGGCTCGTCGTCCCGCCGCGCCGCACCGGCGGCCAGGAGCGCTACCTCGACCGGTCGCTGCCCGAGGAGATCGGCGCCGACCCGCTCGCCGAGGTCGTCGCCTGGGCCCTGGAACACCTCCACGAGCAGTTCGACGTGGAGACGCTGGCCGCCCGCGCCTACATGAGCCGGCGCACCTTCGACCGGCGGTTCCGCTCGCTCACCGGCAGCGCTCCGCTCCAGTGGCTGATCACCCAGCGGGTGCTCCAGGCCCAGCGGCTGCTGGAGACCTCCGACTACTCGGTCGACGAGGTCGCCGGGCGCTGCGGCTTCCGCTCGCCGGTCGCCCTGCGCGGTCACTTCCGCCGGCAGCTGGGGTCCTCCCCGGCCGCCTACCGCTCCGCCTACCGGGCGCGCCGGCCGCAGGCCGACGTCTCCCCCGTCTCGGAGCTCTCGGGGAGCCCGCTGCCGCACCAGCGCACCCCGCAGCCCCAGCGGGCCGCGGCGGCCCTGGCCGCCTCCGGTCCGAGCGTGACGGAGCTGTACGCCCCGGGCCGGGTCCTGCGCGAGCACGCGTAGCACCCGCCGTCCGGAAACATCCGGAAGACGCATGACGAAGGCCCCCGCATCGGCCGGACACCACCGCGGGGGCCTTCGGCATAAGGTGGGGCGCATGAACGATCGCATGGTGTGGATCGACTGCGAGATGACCGGGCTCTCGTTGACGGACGACGCACTTATCGAGGTGGCCGCACTGGTCACCGACTCGGAGCTGAACGTGCTCGGCGAAGGCGTGGACATCGTGATCCGCCCGCCGGACGCGGCCCTGGAGAACATGCCGGACGTGGTGCGCGAGATGCACACCTCCTCCGGCCTGCTCGACGAGCTGGCCGGCGGCACGACCCTGGCCGACGCCGAGGCGCAGGTCCTGGCGTACGTGCGTGAGCACGTCAAGGAGCCGCGCAAGGCCCCGCTGTGCGGGAACTCCGTCGGCACCGACCGCGGCTTCCTGTCGCGCGACATGCCGGCGCTGGAGGGCCACCTGCACTACCGGATCGTGGACGTGTCCTCGGTCAAGGAGCTGGCGCGCCGCTGGTACCCGCGGGCCTACTTCAACAGCCCGCCGAAGAACGGCAACCACCGGGCGCTCGCGGACATCAAGGAGTCCATCGCCGAGCTCCGCTACTACCGCGAGGCGGTCTTCGTCCCGCAGCCCGGGCCCGACTCGGACACGGCCAAGGCCATCGCCGCCAAACACGTGGTCGCCGGCGAGTAGGACCGCCCGGGACACCGCAGGAGGGGGTGCGGGGAAAAGGGGGGAGCGAGCACACTCCCGGACCCTGTACCCTTTTCTTCGAGCCGGTCGTTCCACGACCGGACATGGTGGGTGTAGCTCAGTTGGTAGAGCACCTGGTTGTGGTCCAGGTGGCCGCGGGTTCAAGTCCCGTCACTCACCCTGTGGGAAGGCCCCGGTTCGCGCGAGCGAGCCGGGGCCTTCCGCATGTCCGGGGGCGGGCGCGCCCTAGGCCAGGGTGCGGACCTCGGAGAGGATCTCCGTCAGCTCCTCCCCCGTCGTGACGGGGGAGATCTCCACCTCGGCGTGGAAGCGGCTGAACAGGTCCCAGGTCAGCAGCGGCACCTGGGCGCTGTCCTGGAGGTCGAAGACGATCCAGCAGGAGCGCACGCCCTCGTGCAGGCCGAAGTAGGCCGCCTCCGGGCGGACCCGCTCCATGAACTTCCGCAGGGCCTGGACCAGCGCCCCCGTCTTGATGCCCTCGTTGGCGGCGGCCGTGTCCAGATGGGCCCTGAGCATGACTCTCACGTGTGGCTCCCTCCGTCACCCCCACCCTCCGCACGGGCCGGGGGCGCGGCAACATCTGCGCCCCCGTCCGGGCGGGATCACGGGGTCACGGGGTCAGGAGGAGGGGCGGGCCGTCTGGACGTGGAAGTTGAAGTCCGCGTGGCCGAGCGCGTTCATCAGGCGCAGCCACACCGGCAGGAGCATCTCCGTGCCGCGTGCGGTCTCGATCCCGCCGAGGTCGATGATCGACCGGTCGGACCAGCCGAAGGAGCTCAGCAGGCCGTGCACGGCCTTCTTCGCGTCGGAGTCGTCGCCGGAGAGGAAGACGGAGTGCTCGCCCGGGACCCGGGCCGGGTCGACCATGATCTGGCAGTTCATCGTGTTGAGGGTCTTGACCACCCGCAGCTGCGGGAAGGTGCGCTGGATCAGCTCGCCGAGGCTGTCGTCGTCGACGGGGTCCAGGCGGGGCGGGAAGCCCTGGGAGAAGTCCAGCGGGTTGGCGATGTCGATCAGGACCTTGCCGTCGAGGTGGGCGGCGTCGGCCTCGGTCAGCGCCTCGACGCTGACCCGTCCGCCGGTGGCGTTGACCAGCGTCTCGCCGTGCCGGGCGGCCTCGGGGAAGGTGGCGAGGCCGACCGAGGGGTGGGCCTCCTGCCATTCGGCGTACTCCGCCCGGTCGAGGGTGGAGCGCGGATCGCGGGTGCCGATGACCACCTCGTGGCCCAGGGAGGCCAGGCGGGCGGCCACCGTACGGCCGACGATGCCGGTGCCGAGAACTGCGTAACGCATGCGTACGTCCAATCGGGAAGGATGTGACACGAGCCGTGCGCGGGATGCGGCCGGGCGGGACGACCGGTGCACACCGGCCCCCAACTGGCTGGGACCGTACGGTATTCCACCCGCGCGGCACGCAGCGCACCCTCACCCCGCCGGGTCGGTCCGCTCGCCCCGGCGCCTGCCGCGCGTGCGGCGGGCGCGGCGGCCTCCCGGGCCGCGGCGGCGGGCCCGGTCGTCCAGGGCCAGCCACACCCGCACCTCGGTACCCCCGAGCACCGAGCGCCCCAGCCGTACGTCGCCGCCCGTGGACTCCGCGACCCGGCGCACGATGTCCAGGCCGAGCCCCGTCGAGCCGTCGCGGGCTCCGTCGTTGCCCCGGCGCAGGGCCGCGTCCGGGTCGGTGATGCCGGGGCCCGCGTCCGAGACGAGGACGAGGACGGCGTCCCCCGCGTCGTGCACGTCGACGGCGAAGGGGGTGCCCTCGGGGGTGTGCCGGAAGACGTTGCCGAGCAGGGCGTCCAGGGCGGCCGCCAGCTCGGGCCGGGCCACCGGGACCCGTACGGTGCGGTCCACGCCCGCGAGCCGCACCTCCCGGCCCTCGTCCTCCGCGAGCGCGGACCAGAAGGCCATCCGGTCCCGGATCACCTCGGAGGCGTCGCAGCCGGCCGTGGCCGCCGCGGCGGCGGGCGGGCGCTGTTCGCGGGCGGTCCGGATGATCGTGTCGACCTCGCGCTCCAGCTGCTCCACGGCCGCCCGGGTGTGCTCGGCGGCGGGGCCGTCGCCTAGGGAGGCGGCGTTGAGCCGCAGCACCGTCAGCGGGGTGCGCAGCCGGTGCGAGAGGTCGGCGGCGAGCTCCCGCTCGTTGGCGAGGAGCTCGACGACCTGGTCGGCCATCGAGTTGAACGCGACGGCGGCCGAGCGGAGCTCCTTCGGCCCGTCCTCGGGCACCCGGGCCCCGAGCCGCCCCTCCCCCAGCTGGTGCGCGGCGTCCGCGAGCCGTTCGGCCGGGCGGACGAGCCGGGCGCCGAGCCGGTCGGCGACCGCCACCGACCCGACGACCAGGGCGAGGCCGACGCCGGCGAGGATCAGCCAGGCGGTGGCGACCCCGTTGCTGACCTCGCTCTCCGGCACGTAGATCTCGATGACGGCGATGTCCCCGGAGCCGAGGGCGATGGGCTGGAGCAGCGCGGAGCCCCCGCCGGCGGCCTCGGCGGTGGTGGCACGGCCCATGGAACGGGTCTCCGCGACCGCGCGAGCGCCGGCCCAGCCGTCGCCGATGTCCACGGGGGCGGCCCCGTCGATGGCGGGGACGTGGACGGCCATCCGCCGGGCGGCGCCCATCTCGGTGGACTCGACGGCCTTGCGCAGCTGCACCGGGTCGGTGGTGATGGACAGGGTCGGCCCCATGGTGGCGGCCTGCCGCTCGGCGTTGGAGAAGGCCCGGTCACTGGCCATCTCCTGCACCACCAGCCCCAGCGGCACCGCGAAGGCCACGACCACCATGGTGGTGACGGCGAGGCAGACCTTGACCAGCGCCCATCTCACAGCGGCGGCTCCAGCTTCACCCCGACACCCCTCAGCGTGTGCAGGTAGCGCGGCCGGGCGGCGGTTTCGCCGAGTTTGCGGCGGAGCCAGGACAGGTGGACGTCGATGGTCTGGTCGTCCCCGTACGACTGCTGCCAGACCTCGGCGAGCAGTTCGCGCCGGGCCACGACCACCCCGGGCCGCCCCGCGAGGAAGGCCAGCAGGTCGAACTCCCGGCGGGTGAGGTCGAGTACGGCCCCGTCCAGCTCGGCCTGGCGGCGCAGCGGGTCGATGGCCAGCCCGCCCACCCGCAGCACCCGCGGCGGCGGTTCGGCCGCGGCCGCCTGGGAGCGGCGCAGGACGGCGGCCATCCGGGCGGAGAGGTGCTCGACGGAGAACGGCTTGGTGAGGTAGTCGTCGGCGCCGTCGTTGAGCAGCCGGACGATCTCGGCCTCGTCGTCGCGGGCGGTGGCGATGATGACGGGCACGTCGGTGATGCCGCGCAGCATCTTCAGGGCCTCGGAGCCGTCGAGGTCGGGCAGTCCGAGGTCGAGGATGACCACGTCGAACCGGTGGTGGGCGACCTCGCGCAGGGCCTCCAGGGCCGTGCCGACGCTCCGTACCGTGTGGGAGGCCTCGGTCAGGTGCCGGATCAGGGCGGAACGTACGAACTGGTCGTCCTCGACCACGAGCACACTAGCCATGGCCGCACGGTAGTCCATTCGGGCGACCCCGGGAGGGGCCGGGACGGGCTTGTGACGTGTGGTGCAGTATGTGCCCTGATGCGACGAGGACTTGTACACGCCATGGCCTGGGTGGCGGCCACCGCGGCCGCCGTGACCCTGTCGTGGTGGGGCGTGCGCACCGTGATGTCCGGGACCGCCTACGACCCCCCGCTCGCGGTTCCGCTGGCCACGCGGCCGCTGTCCTCCTCCACCCGGGGCGCGGAGCCTTCGCCGCCCGGCCCGTCCGCGTCGCCCTCGCCGTCGTCCCCGTCCCCGTCACCGCCCTCCGCGCCCGGGGCCTCCTCGGCGCCGGCCTCCTCCTCGGCGCCCGCGCGGTCGAGGTCCGCGCCGCCGCCCGGGCAGCAGCGCCCGGTGCAGGAGGGCGGCGGGCAGGGCGGGTCCGGGAACGTGAAGGGGTACTCGGTCTCGGGCGGCCGGGTGGTCTTCGACCTGGGGACCTCCTCGGCGGCCCTGGTCTCGGCGACCCCGGAGGCGGGGTGGCGGGTGCAGGTGTGGAAGCAGGACTTCTGGATCCGGGTCACCTTCACCCGGGACGGCCGCGAGGTGTCGGTGTTCTGCACCTGGCACGACCACCCGCCGACGGTGGAGACCGTCGACCCGTAGGGCGCACCGGTACGCATACCCGCACGCCCGCGCCTCCCTAGCGGAACACCGAGGCCGGGGGCTGCGGCGAGGCCGTCGCCGAGGCGTCGGAGACGGGGACCGCGCCGCCCGTGAAGTCGGCGAGGGCCCGGCCGTGCTCCACCCGGCCGGGGTGCGGGTCGCTCGCCACGCGCCGGGTGAACTCCGCCACCGGAAGCTCCCGGTCGGAGGCCACGAGCACCGCATTGCCGAAACGTTTCCCCCGCCAGACGACGGGGTCCGCCGCCAGCGCCAGCCGCTCGAACCGGGAGGCGGCGGTGGCGACCTGGCCCCGCAGGTGCGTCAGCGGCGGCCCGTCCGCGAGGTTGGCCACGTACCACCCGGTGGGCGACAGGGCCCGGCGCACGTCGTCCAGGAACTCGGCGCTGGTCAGGTGCGCCGGGGTGCGCGCGCCGCTGAAGACGTCCGCGATGACCAGGTCCGCCCAGCCGTCCGGCACCTTCGCCAGCCCGGCCCGCGCGTCCACCGCCCGGACCCGGACCCGCGCCTGCGGGTCCAGCGGCAGGTGCTCCCGTACGAAGGCCACCAGGGCCTCGTCGATCTCCACGACCTGCTGCGCGGAGCGGGGCCGCGCGGCGGCCGTGTAGCGGGCCAGGGTGAAGGCGCCGCCGCCCAGGTGCACCACGTTCAGGGGCTGCCGGGCGGGCGCGATGAGGTCGATCAGGTGGCCGATGCGGCGCTGGTACGCGAAGTCGAGGTGGCCGGGGTCGTCCAGGTCCACGTGGGACTGCGGGGCCCCGTCGATCAGCAGGGTCCAGGCGCGGGCGCGCTCGCGGTCCGGGGACAGCTCGGCCAGACCGCCGCCCACCTGCCCGGCGACCGGATCGGCGGTGCCCCGCCGGCCCCCGTCGCGGTTCCTGCCCTTGTCCCTGCCTATGCCCTTGCCTGCCACGCCCCCATTATCGCTGGCCAGAGCATTACCGGCAGTTGTCGGCCGCCTCGATGAGCCGGGCCGCCTCGCCGAGCGCCGCCCGCAGCACCTCCGGATCGGTGACGGGCCCCACCGCCTCGGGCGGCAGCAGCCACCCCGTACCGCCCGCCGTGGGCGCGGCGGCGAGGTCGAAGCGCATCCCGCGCCCGTTGGTCTGCGTACAGGCGCTGCCGGGCAGGTCCCAGGCGTCGGCCGTGCCGGGCGGGACCAGGAAGCCGAGGGTGCCGTCCGAGCCGTCGTGCAGCACGGGCCCGACCGCGGGCACGGCCGCCCCGGCGCCGCGCCGGATGATGTCCACGGCCTCCAGCCCCTGCCGGACGGAGACGGTCACCAGGTCCGGGGCCGACCCCGCGACCGGCGCCTGGACGGTGAGCGGGGTCGCGCCGGCCTCGGGCGCGGTGTTCGTACCAATGCTGTCCATGCCGGCCTCCACCAAGGGAACCCCTCCTCGATCCGTGTCCGCATGGGTTCAACGCGGCGAAGCGTCAACAGGTGCGGCGGCAAGACGCCGCAAAGGATGGCAGTTCATGGCGGATCGCGGGTGAGATATCCGTTTTGTAGCCAAACACCGCGTGGGGCCCCCTTCCCCGGCGGTACGTTCATGCGCGCCGGAGCACCCGACTCCGGGGCGAGCATGTCCAGAGAGGCAGCGTCCATGGCGGCGTCACCCCACTCACCCAACTCCAGCTTCCGGCGGCTGCGCGGAGCACACTCCCCGGCCGAGTTCGCGGGCATGGTGCGCCGGGCCGCACGGGAGATCGGCGAAACGGTTTCCTGCGACGCCCGCTACATCGGCCGGGTCGAATCGGGCGAGATCCGCTGCCCCAACTACGCCTACGAACGCGTCTTCCTCCACATGTTCCCCGGCCGCACCCTGGCCGACCTGGGCTTCTCCCCCCGCGAGGCGGTCCGCGGGCGGGCCGCCCAGCGCACCCTGCCCGAACCACCCGTCTTCACCCACCTCACCCACCGTTCCAAGGAGAGCGACGTGCTGCGGCGCGCCTTCATGGCGGGCGGCTCCGCGACCGTGGCGGCCGCGACGCTCAGCCTCACCCTGCTCGGCGACAGCCGCCGGCTCCCCTCCCGCGCCGGCGAGGCCGAGGCCGACGCCGTCGAGGACGCCGTACGCCAGATCCGGCTGCTGGACGACCGGCACGGCGCCGACGCCCTCTACCGGCGGGCCGCCCAGCCCCTGCGCACCGCCTACGCCCTGCTCGACGCGGGAGCCACCCGGCAGTCCACCGAGGACCGGCTGCACGCGGGGGCCGGGGAGCTGGCCGTCTCCGTGGGCTGGCTGGCCCACGACTCGAGCCGCTTCGAGGACGCCCGCTCGCACTACGCCGAGGCCCTGGCCACCGCCCGGGTGGCGGGGGACGCGGGCCTGGAGGCGCACGCCTTCAGCAACATGGCCTTCCTCGCCCGCGACTGCGGGCGCCCCCGCGAATCGGTGCGGGCCGCCCAGGCGGGCCTGCGCGCGGCCCGCTCGCTGGGCTCGCCCCGGCTGCTGTCGCTGCTGGCCCTGCGGGAGGCCGGCGGCTGGTCGGGGCTCGGGGACCGGCGGGCCTGCGAGGAGGCGCTGACCCGGGCGCACACCGAGTTCGCGCGGGGGCCCCGCGCCGCCGACCCGGAGTGGATGTCCTTCTTCGGGGAGGCCGAACTGGAGTCCCTGGAGTCCCGCTGCTGGGCGGCGCTCGGCGAGTACGCCCGCGCGGCCCGGCACGCCCGCCGGGCGGCCGACCTCCAGGACCCGCACTTCGCCCGGAACGTCGCCCTCTACACCGCCGAGCTCGCCGACGACCTGGCCCGCGCGGGAGCGCCGGACGAGGCCGCCTGGGCCGGCGGACGGGTGCTGGACCTGCTGGCGGAGGTCCAGTCGACCCGGATCCGCTCCATGCTGGCGGGCACCGCCCGCACCCTGGTCCCGCACCAGCGCTCCCCGCGCGTGGGCGCGTTCCTCACCCGCCACGCCCAGGCCTGAGCCCGTACTACCCCTCCAGGTGCCCGGTGTCGTTCCAGCGCTCCAGCGCCGGCGCCCCGTAAGCCCAGCCGAGCACCGACAGTGAGGTCGGCTCCAGGCGGATCCGGGCGCCGAAGGAGGCCTCGAAGCCCAGCCAGCGGGCGGCCAGGGTGCGCAGGACGTGTCCGTGCGCGAAGACCAGGACGTCCCGCTCGGCCGACCGCGCCCAGGCCACCACCTCGTCCGCGCGGGCGGCCACGTCGGCGACGGACTCGCCGCCGGGCACCCCGTCGCGCCAGATCAGCCAGCCCGGCCGGACGGCCTGGATCTCGGCCGGGGTCATCCCCTCGTAGTCGCCGTAGTCCCACTCCATGAGGGTGTCCCAGGGCTCCGCCCGCACCCCGAACCCCGCCAGGTCACAGCTCTCGCTCGCCCGGACCAGGGGGCTGGTGCGCACCTCCATGCCGCGCAGCGAGGCCCAGGGCTCACCGGCGAGCCGCTCGCCCAGCCGCTTCGCGCCCTGCCTGCCCTCCTCCAGCAGGGGCACGTCCGTGCGTCCGGTGTGCTTGCCGAGCAGGGACCATGCCGTCTGGCCGTGGCGGGCCAGCAGGATGCGGGGGGCCATCTGTGTTTCTCCCGGTCCGTGGTGGTTCGCCCTGGGATGCGCGAATCCGTGGTCCGTCCATCATCCACGAGCCGCCGGATCGGCCCGCGCCCCGCCCGCCCGCCGGACGGCGGCGGGAACCGGTCCGTTTCGGCCGTACGTCCCCGATTGTCAGTGGCGGATGGGACACTTCCGCCCGTGAGCTCCTACCCGCCCAGCGGCCCGCCCCAGACGACGACACTGCGGCAGCGGCTCGCCGACCTGCGCGGCCCCGCCGTGCCGCCCCGCCCGCTCGACGCCCGGGCGCTGGCCGCCCTCGCCGCCAACCCGGGGTGCGGCAGACGGGCCGTCCTCGACGGCGGCGGGGTGGACAAGACCGCCCTGGCCGCGGCGCTCGGCACACCGGCGGCTTTCGGACAGTCCCAGTTCGCGATCGTGCGCGGGAACTCCTTCGAGGCCAAGGTCAAGGGCGACGGCGGGGCCGAACTGCTGCGCCTGGTGCACGCCCGCCTCGGCGGCGGGGCCGAGCCCCCCGGCGCGGACGCCCGCGTGCCCGACCTGACCGCCGCCGGGCCGGAGGGGCGGGCCGCCCGCACCGCGCTGGCCCTGCGCGAGGCCACCGCCGCGCGGACCTGGACCCTGCTGGACCATCCGATGCTGGCCCTGGAGGTGGCGGGCACCCCCGCCTACCTGGAGCCGGACGCGGTCGTCGTGCATCCCGACGGTCGCTGGACCGTCGTCGAGATCAAGTCCTTCCCGATGATCGACGGGGCCGCCGACGCCGCGAAGGTCGGGGCCGCCGCCCGGCAGGCCGCCGTGTACGTACTGGCCCTGGAGCAGACCGCCGCGAAGCTGCCGGGAGCCGAGGTCGGCCACCGGGTCCTGCTGGTGTGCCCCAGGGACTTCTCCAACCAGCCCACCGCCGAACCCGTCGACGTCCGCCGCGAGCACCAGGTCACCCGCCGCCAGCTGGAGCGGCTGACCCGGATCGAGGACCTGGCCGCCGGCCTGCCCGAGGGCCTCTGCTTCGACCCCTCCCGCAGCGCCGAGGAGCTGACCGAGGCCGTGTCCGCCGTCTCCGCCTCCTACGCCCCCGAGTGCCTGGCCGCCTGCGAGCTGGCCTTCCACTGCCGCGAGCGCTCCCGCGCCGCCGGGGACCCCGCCCTGCTCGGCCGGTCCGTACGCGGCGAGCTGGGCGGCCTGGCCGGTGTCGAGGAGGCCCTGGCGGCGGCCTCCGGCGCGGGCCCCGAGGGCGATCCCACCGCGGACGCGCTGCGCCGGGCGGCCCGGCTGCGCGCCGAGGCCCTGGAAGCGGCCGCCGCCGCCCGACCCCCGTACGAGGCCCCGGAGAACCCCGAATGCCCCTGCTGAGCACCCTCGCCCGGCTGGAGGCGGTCCGCGCGGGCCACGCCCGGCCGCTGGCGACCGTCCGCCACCGCCACCTGAGCGCCGAGCCGCTGGTCCTCGTACCGCTGACCACCGCCGGCGAGGCTGGCGCCCCGCTCGGCGCGATGCTGGGCACCGACCCGAACGAGCCGCGGATCCTCGTCATACCGCAGCCCCGCGACCGGGACCTGCGCTGGGAGTTCCTGGGCGAGCTGGCACGGCTGCTGATGCCGTACATCGAGTCGTACACGGACGTCGTCGAGCCCGCCGAGCGGACCGAGACCGACCCGGAGACCGGCCGGAAGACCAAGGTCGAGGCCGAACTGTGCGTGGACGCGCCGCAGATCATCGTGCCGAGCCGGGCCGGCGTCGAGTACGTACGGCTGCTGGGCCGGTCGATGCGGTTCCGCCGGACCGCCGAGGAGGACCCGGAGAACCCGTACCCGGCGCCCTCTCGAGTACCGCTGCTGGGCCGCTGGTTCACGCACCTCGCCGAGCGCTCCCGGGTGCCCGGCTCCGCCATGCTGCTGTCCGCCACCGACCTGCTCTCCCGGCACTGGGCGACCGGCCAGAGCAGCCTGGAGGACCAGCACCTGGGCTCCCTGCTCGGCTGGATCTCCCCGCCCGAGGGGTGTTCGGGCGCCGAGTGGGCGCTGCGGGTGGAGCTCGGCCGCGACGGGGACGGCCAGCTGCTGTTCCCGCCGGCCGGTCCGGCCACCGACCCGGCCTTCGACAACAAGCTGCTGGCGCCGGCGATGGCCCGGTTCGACGCGGCCCGGGCGGCGGGCGAGCCCCGCGACGGGGACGGCGCCCGGCTCGCCGAGCGGGCGATCCGCCGGCTGGTCGTGGGCCAGATGGAGCACACCTGGTGGCAGACGTGGGAGGCGATCGGCCTGCTGCGCGCCCTGCCGCCCGGCGAGCGGACCGGGGAGCGCTGGACCCGCGACCGCTGGTCCTTCACCGGCCACCGCGACCGGGTCCGTGCGGGCGAACCGCCGCAGCCGCGCCGCGACGACGCGGTGACGGCGGCCCAGAAGCTGGCCACGCGGGAGACCGAGCAGGTGCGGCTCGACGCGCAGGAGGCGCTGGACGATCCCCTCGTGATGGCGGGCCGGCGGTTCGCGGGCGAGGCCTTCGCCGGCGAGGTCACCGAGGTGACGATGGAGTGGACGGAGGGCAAGCGGCCGCGTCCGCGCCCGCTGCTGACGGTGGCCACCGAGGACCTTCCGCAGCTGGCGGAGGAGGGCGGCGGCAAGGTGTTCCGTTCGCTGGACGGCCGCCAGCAGGCCTTCGAGTTCGCCGGCCGCGAGGAGGACGGGCGGCTGCTGCTGCGCGTCCTCGACAAGATGGGCGCGGGCCGGGAGCCGGTGGCGGGCTCGGTGCCGGAGAAGGGCGACCGGGTGTGCTGGACCCTGTTCGAGCACGACGCGCGCGGCGGCCCGAAGCTGCCCGACCGGGAGAACACCCCGTGGACCCACGGCGGCCCGCCGGGATCCCCGACCGCCCCCGCCCTGGACGCCGTGACCGACGAGGACCTGCTGTGACCACCGCCTTCGACCCGGGCGCTGCCGCCGACCGGGCGACCGCCGCCATCCTCCACGACACCCTGCACGGCACGGAGCGGGGCGTGGTCGTCGACTCCCCGCCCGGGGCCGGGAAGTCGACGCTCGTGGTGCGCGCGGCCCGGGAGCTGGCCGCCGCCGGGCGCCGGCTGATGGTGGTCGCGCAGACCAACGCGCAGGTGGACGACCTGGTGCTGCGGCTGGCCGCGAAGGACCCGGAGCTGAAGGTCGGCCGGCTGCACAGCAGTGACGCCGACGCCTACGACCCGGCCCTGCGGGAGCTGCCGTCGGTCACCCTCTCGGCGAAGCCGGCGGAGCTGGCCGAGCTGCCCGTCACCGTCTCGACGGCGGCGAAGTGGGCGTACGTGAAGGCGGAGCCCTGGGAGCACGCGATCGTCGACGAGGCGTACCAGATGCGCTCCGACGCGCTGCTGGCCGTGGCGGGGCTGTTCGAGCGGGCGCTGTTCGTGGGCGACCCGGGGCAGCTGGACCCGTTCAGCGTGGTGGGCGCGGAGCAGTGGGCCGGGCTGTCCTACGACCCGTCCGCCTCCGCGGTCTCGACGCTGCTGGCGCACAACCCGCAGCTGCCGCAGCACCGGCTGCCGGTGTCCTGGCGGCTGCCGGCGTCGGCCGCGCCGCTGGTCTCGCGCGCCTTCTACCCGTACTCGCGGTTCCGCAGCGGGACGGGCCCGGGCGAGCGGCGGCTCGCGTACGGGGTGGCCTCCGACGGGTCCGGGCCGGACCGGGTGCTGGACGAGGCGGCGGAGTCGGGCTGGGGGCTGCTGGAGCTGCCCGCCCGGCACACCCCGCGCACGGACCCGGAGGCGGTGCGGGCGGTGGCCCTGGTGGTCCGGCGCGCCCTGGACCGCGGGGCCGTGACCTCGGACGAGCAGTCCCCGGCGCCCGTACCCCTGACGCCGTCCCGGATCGCGGTGGGCACGGCGCACCGCGACCAGGCGGCTGCCGTCCGGGCGGCCCTGGCGTCCCTGGGCGTCGGCGGCGTCACGGTGGACACCGCGAACCGGCTCCAGGGCCGCGAGTACGACCTCACGGTGGTCCTGCACCCCCTGTCGGGCCGCCCCGACGCCACGGCCTTCCACCTGGAGACGGGCCGCCTGTGCGTCCTGGCCTCCCGGCACCGGCACGCCTGCGTGGTGGTGGCCCGGGCGGGCATAGCGGACCTCCTGGACGCCCACCCGTCGACGGAACCGGTCCAGCTGGGGGCCCAGATCAAGTTCCCGGACGGGTGGGAGGCCAACCACTCGGTCCTGTCCCACCTGGCCGAACACCGGGTGGGCTGGCGTCCTTAGACCGGACACCGGGTGGGCCGGCGGCCGTAGACCGGACACCGGGTGGGCCGGCGGCCGTAGGGGCTACTTGCGGGTGGCGCCGAAGTGGTGGCGGAGGGTTTCGCCCACCTCGGCGAAGGTGCGCAGCTGATCCGGGGTCAGGACGTCGATCAGGTGGCGGCGTACGGATTCCACGTGCGGCGGGGCGGCCGCGGTGATCGCCGTCTCCCCGGCGGCGGTGAGCACCACCTCCGCTCCCCGGCCGTCGGCGGCGACCTCCTCGCGGCGGACCAGGCCGCGCTGTTCCATGCGGGTGAGCTGGTGGGACAGCCGGCTGCGGGACCAGCTCATCAGTGCGGCGAGCGCGGTGATCCGCATGCGGTGTCCGTCGGTGGAGCCGAGGACCGAGAGCACGTCGTAGTCGGCCTCGGACAGCGCGCTGTCCTGCTGGAGGTCACGCGCGATCTCCGCGTTGACCAGGGGGAACATCCGGCGCCAGGCGTACCAGGCGTCCTGTTCGGACTCGGTGAGCCAGCGGGGGTGGGCGGGCTCGGGCACTTCCGTCATGGGGGCAGCCTAGCCATTTTGGTGACACATCACCTACCTAGTTGACACATCATGCACCACCGGCTTCCCTAGGTGACACGTCAACAACAAGACTGGGCACCGCACATCACGCCAGCGCCCCGAGGGAGTTCACCCGCATGACCCGCCTGCACGTCATCTCCGCCGCCAACCGCCCCACCTCCTCCGGCCGCCCCCTCGCCCGCTGGGTCGCCGACCTCGCCCGCGAGCACGGCGCCTTCGAGGTCACCCCGGTCGACCTCGCGGAGATCGCGCTCCCGTTCCTGGACGAGCCGGAGTTCCCCTCCAGCGGCAACTACGCCCACCAGCACACCCGCGACTGGAGCGCGATCGTCGACTCCGCCGACGCGTTCGTGTTCGTCCTGCCGATGTACAACGGCGGCTTCACCGCCCCGTTCAAGAACGCCGTGGACTTCCTGTACGCCGAGTGGCAGGGCAAGCCGGTCGGCCTGGTCAGCTACAGCGCGGGCGGCTCGGGCGGCGCCCCGGCCGCCGAGATGCTGCTGCCGGTGCTCAAGCAGGTCGGCCTGGTCCCCGCCGCCCGCTCCGTGGCGGTGCCCGGCGTCGGCGGCCTGGTCGGCGCCGCGGGCTTCGAGGCCCCGGAGGGCCTGGCGGCCGAGGTCGCGGGCGTGCTCGACGACATCGCGGCCCTGGTGAAGGAGCCCGCCGCGGCGTGACGCCCGGCACCCTTGCGCGGCACGCGACAATGGAGGGTGGCCCCGGAGGAATTCGTACGCGCAGGAGGACACGCATGGCAGAGCCCGAGCGGACCGAGCGGAGGCAGCGGCCCGCACCCCTGCTCTTCGAGCCCTCGGAGGCCGTCGCGGACCCGGAGCACTTCTTCGACCTGGAGTCGATCGAGGACCCGCGGGAACTGCTGGCGCGCGCGACCGAGCTGACGCTCGCCTTCCGGGCCGCGCAGAACCGGGCCGAGGAGTTCCAGGCCCTCGCTGCGGCCCAACTGGCCGACCCCCGCCGCTTCGACCGCCTCCCCGCGTCCGCGATCGCCGAGGCGGCCGAGTGGACCGAGGACTACGCCCGCCGCATGATCGAGTTCGGCGAGGACCTCCAGCGCGGCACGCCCACGGAGCGCTGAACCGGGCCGGGGCCACGGGGGCGCGGGAGGGGTCGCGGCGCGGGGCGGCGGCCCACCCCCGGCATATGCGGCGCGCAACCTACCGCAGCCGACGCCCCCGCGTCCCGGTTTTCGGTAACTCGTGGGAACCGACACACTACGCGCGGTAGACATTGGCATATGACGATCCTGACGACGGCCGCCGCCCGCCCCGCCCTCGACGGCATCGACGCGCGCACCGCGCCCGCCACCCAGGTCACCCCCCGGGGCGCCGCCTGGCTGGCCTCCGCCTCCGCGCATCCGGGGAGCACCCTCGCCGTGTGGGAGAGCCGGCCCGAAGCGCCCGCCGTGCTGCCCTGCGGGACCGCCTTCGACGTCGTCAACGTCCCGCTCGTCCTCGGGCGGCGGATGCTCGACCTGCTGTGGGAGCGCGGCCCCGGCTCCGGGCCCGCCGCCGTGCACCGGGGGCGGATGCTGCTCTTCGCCTCGCCCGGCACCGCCCAGCGGCTCCCCGCGCTGCTCGCCTGGGAGGAGTGGGGGCCCGCCGCCCCGGCTCCGGCACCTCTGTGTCACGGCCACGGCGACGCCGTCACCGTGCCGCCGCTGCGGCCGGGAGCGGGGCCCTCCCGGTGGCTGGTCGCGCCGGACACCCGGCTGCCCTGGCTGCCCGGCCCGGACTGCCTCCTGTGGGCGTTCCTGCACGCCGCACGGGGTCCGGCCCCGGTATCGATTTTCGGTTCGGCGGATTCGGATGCTAGTGTCTACCTCGTCAGCAAGCGCCGCTAGCTCAGTTGGTTAGAGCAGCTGACTCTTAATCAGCGGGTCCGGGGTTCGAGTCCCTGGCGGCGCACAGACGGGAGAAGGCCCCCACTCAACGAGTGGGGGCCTTCTCCGTGTCCGGGGGCCGGTCCCGGCCGCCCGGCGGGCCTCAGGTCGTGATCTTCACCGTGTACGCCCCCGACAGCGTCCGGTCCGCGACCTCGATGGTGATCCGCTCCCCGGGGACGGTGAAGGTCTCCCCGACCTCCAGGGGGGCGTCGGCCAGCGGCGGGTACACCGAGCGGTCCCAGCAGGCCTCCGTGCGCGGGTGGCCGTCCAGGACCTCGATGGGGCCGCCGCCCGAGGCCGCCTCGTTGCGGACCCGGTAGACCAGGACCCCCTCGGTGCAGGTGTCCCCGTCGTTGCCGGAGGAGCCCCGCGCCTCGACCGCGATAGCGCTGCCGGGCCCCGTACGGATCACGGCGAGCCGGGTTCCGCCCGTAGCGCCGGGCTTGAGGGGCTGCGAGAGCGGCTGGAGGGTGTGCAGGGAGGTCCCGGAGCGCACGCAGTCGACCTGGGAGGCGTCCAGCCAGCCCAGCTTCCACTTCTGCCAGGCGAAGAGGTCCGGGGCCATGCCGAACTGGCTGCCCATGACGTCCCAGTCGCCGACGTAGGTGTCCCAGTCGCCCTTGCCGTCCGCCGGGCGGTGGTAGAGGTCGGGCAGGTCGAACACGTGCCCGGTCTCGTGGGCCAGCACGTTGCGGTCCGGGGGGTGCCGCTCGAAGACGGTGACGATCCGCCGCAGGTCGGTGCCGTCCGCCCGCAGGGGGCGGTCGAAGTTGACGACCTTGGTGGCGTCGGAGTCCACGCCCGGGGCGTTCGGGTCGGCGACGAAGTACACGATGTCGTACTGGCTGAAGTCCACCGAGGGATCGGCGGCGGCCACCGCGTCCCTCAGGTAGGCGGCCCGGGCGTCCGGGGCCCAGTCGCGCTGTATCCCGTACGCGGTCGACGGGCGGGGCATCCGGATCCACGCCTCCTGCGGGTGCGGGACGAGCCGGAAGCGGCCGTAGGAGGCCCGCTCGAAGAAGTCGCTCGTGGCCGGGAAGTAGTCGGCGGCCAGCTCCTTCGGCGTGACGGCGGTCTGGTGGTCGGGGAAGGAGAGGAAGACCATCACCGCGTGGAGCGTGCGCACCGGCCTGGGGTAGGCCCGGTTCCAGGTGTCCAGGCCGAGGGAGTGGTGCGCCGCGGTGCGGGTCAGCGCGCAGGGCCCGCCGGAGACGGGGCCGGCGGCCACCGCGGGTCCCGCGACGAGCGACATGGCGGCGAGCGCCGTCATCGAGGTGAGGATGGCCGCCGTACTTCGCATGCGGGAGCGGTCCACTCCCCCGGGTGTCAGCTGTCGCGGCACATCGACCTCCGGTGATGGATTCGTCCTGTTCCATCCACCTTGAGGTGATTGTCTTATTTATGCATGGTTCCCCTGCCCCACACGGGTGAGCACTACGGCAAGCCGGTGACGCCCGACGTTGACAGCCCCTCTTACGGAACGTCACGAACGATCACCCGGGATCAGACTCGAACTCGCTGCGCTCACGGACGTGCGGAATCAGTCACGCGGCGGCGGCCGACACGGCGTCAGCTCCGGCCCGACGGGGCGTCAGCACGGCGACGACCCGTGCCCCACACGGCGACGCCGCTGGATAGGGCCTCCGTCAGCCTCTATGATCGGCACACTTTCCTGCACCGACACTCACGAACACCGCGGGAGCCAACGGTGAGCGGAAGCTCAGAGGGAACCGGTTCGGCCGCCGACGGCATCCGCTCGGCCCTTACGGAACGTCACCAAGCAGTGCCTGCCGTGCCGGGCATGGCGGCGCCGCCGCCGAGGCTCACCGCCCGGGCCGCCGACGCCGACGCCCGGACCGACCCCGGCGCCGACCTCAGGGCGGCCGGGGTGATCGGCGGCGCCGCGGGCCGGCCCCGCGACTACCGCGCCGCCTTCGACGCGGCCCACCTGCCCATGGCCCTCGTCGGCCGGGGCGGCGACGTCATCGCCGCCAACCGGGCCCTCGCCTCCCTCCTGGGCGGCGAGCCGCACGAACTCACCGGGCAGAGCGCCGCCGACCTGGTGGACCTCGCGGCCGAGGCCCGCACCTGGCAGGCCTACCAGGAGGTGCTGCGCGGCCGGCAGGCCCGGCTGCGCTGCACGCGCCGCCTCAAGCACCCCGACGGCCACTCGCTGTGGACCGAGGTCACCCTGGGCCCCGTACCCGGCACCCCGGACGTCCTGCTGTCGGTCGCCGACATCAGCGACCGGCGCGACCTCCAGGCCCGGCTGCGCCACCTCCAGATGCACGACCCGGTGACCCGGCTGCCCAACCGGGCGCTGTTCTTCGAGCGGCTCTCGGCCGCCCTGGAGGCGTCCGCGTTCGGCAGCGGCGGGACGGGCCGGATCGGCCTGTGCTACCTGGACCTCGACGGGTTCAAGGCCGTCAACGACACCCTGGGCCACCGGGTCGGCGACCGGCTGCTGACCGCCGTCGCGGCCCGGCTGACCCACTGCGCCGACCAGTCGGGGTACGGGCGCTCGGGCGGGCACCTCGTCGCCCGGCTCGGCGGCGACGAGTTCGCGCTGCTGGTCGAGGACTCCACCGGCACCGAGCAGCTCGCCGACCTGGCCCGCAGCGTGCTGGCCGCCGTACAGGAGCCCTTCGACCTGGCCGGGCAGCGGCTGTCGGTGTCCGCGTCGATCGGCGTGGTCGAGCGCGACGCGGCCGGGACCTCGGCCACGGGGCTGATGCAGGCGGCGGACACGACCCTGTACTGGGCGAAGGCCGACGGCAAGGCCCGCTGGACCCTCTTCGACCCCGAGCGCAACGCGCACCGGATGACCCGCCAGGCCCTGTCGAGCTCGCTGCGCCCGGCGGTGGAGCAGGGCGAGTTCGAGCTGGAGTACCAGCCGCTGGTGGACCTGGAGAGCGGGGTGGTGCGCGGGGTGGAGGCCCTGGTGCGCTGGAACCACCCGCAGTTCGGCACATTGACGCCGAATCGGTTCATCGGCATCGCCGAAGAGGACGGCTCGATCGTGCAGTTGGGCCAGTGGGTGCTGCGCACGGCCTGCCGGCAGGCGCGCCGCTGGCAGATCGAACAGCCCAGTGACTCGCCGGTGTTCGTCTCCGTGAACGTGGCGGTGCGCCAGGTGTGGGACTCCGACCTGGTGGGCGACGTCGCGGAGATCCTCGCCGAGACGGGGCTGGCGCCCCAGCTGCTCCAGCTGGAGCTGACGGAGTCCGCGGTGATGGGTTCCGCCGGGCGGCCCCTGCAGGCCCTCCAGGCGCTCAGCGACATGGGCGTGCGGATCGCCATCGACGACTTCGGCACCGGCTACTCGAACCTGGCCTACCTCTCACGGCTGCCGGTGTCGGTGCTGAAGCTGGACGGGTCCTTCGTGCGCGGCTTCCGCTACGAGGAGGGCACGCACCCGAACCCGGCGGACGAGACCATCGTGGAGGCCCTGGTGCAGCTCGCGCACCGGCTGGGGCTGACGGTGACCGCCGAGTGCGTGGAGACCGCGGGCCAGGCCGCCCGGCTGCGGCGGGTGGGCTGCGACACCGGCCAGGGGTGGCTGTACTCGCGCGCGGTGGCCCCGGAGCGGATCGCCGAGATGATCAGCGCCCGCCCGGACGTCCGGCACGGCTGACGCTCCCGTACGGACGGCCGCACGCGGCCGGCCGACGGCCCCCGGGCGCACGGCCGCCCCCGGCCTGCGGTCAGGCGCGGGGGCGGTCGGCGCTCGGCGCCGGGTGGGGGGAGATCAGCAGGCGCCGAGATCCTTCCAGACGCCCCATTCACCGGTGGTGCCGGGCACCTCGTTCTGCGTCCACCACTGGGCCTTCCACTTCCGGCCGTTGTACGAGACCTCGTTGCCGGCGGTGTAGACCTGGCCCGCGACGTACGCCGGGGTGCTGCCGCAGCCCGTGGTCGGGGGCGTGGTGGGCGGCGTGGTCGGAGGCGTCGTCGGGGGCGTGGTGGGCGGGGTGGTGGGCGGCGTCGTCGGCGGGGTGGTGGGGGGCGTCGTGGCGCCGCCGAGGGCGTCGTTGATCTGGTTCAGCAGGGTGGTCTTGTCGTCCAGGCCGAGCAGGGAGTACATCATCGCGCCGGCCAGGCCGCGGCTCTTGCCGTAGTCGACCCGGGCCTGGATGGACTTCTGGTTCAGGCCGGTGAAGAACTCGCCGTCCTTGTAGAAGTACGAGGCCTTGGCCTGGTCGTCCCAGAAGGTGGTCGCCGGGTTGTCGACGATGCCGCCGAGCTCCTTGTAGTTGGCGATGCCGGCCTGCTGGGAGGTCGGACGGGCGCCGGAGGGGCCGGTGGCGGTCTGGGCGAGGCCGTTGGTGGTGCCGGCGGGGACGCCCTTCCAGCCGCGGTAGTAGAACTCGTAGCCCAGGGTCAGCTTGTTGGCGGGGAAGCCGCCCGCGATCCCGTAGGCCGGGTTGCCGTCGAGCCAGGAGTCGATGGCGTTCTTGACCCCGTACTTCTGGGTGCCCGGGGCGATCGGGTCGGTCGGGTCCGCGGCCGAGTTCAGCAGCGGGGACTGGTGGTACGTCGGCCCGTCGCCGTCCCAGGCGCCGTGCATGTCGTACGTCATGATGTTGGCGTAGTCGAGGTACGAGCCGATCTTGTCGGTCTCGATGTACTTGATCTTGTCCTGGCCGGCCGGGAGGGCCGCGGTCAGCAGGTACTTCTTGCCGCCGTTGGCCTGGCCGTAGGCGTCGAGCTGGTCGCGGAACTCCTTGAGCAGCAGGGTGAAGTTCTGCTTGTCCTCGGGGGCGTAGTGGTTGCCGAGGTGGCCGCCGGAGGAGCCGGGGTACTCCCAGTCGATGTCGATGCCGTCGAAGATCCCGGCCGCCGTGCCCGGGCCGCCGTAGCCGTCGGCCTTGGGGATGTTGCCCTTGATGTACTGGTCGATGCAGGAGGACACGAACTTCTTGCGGGAGGCGTCGGTCTTCGCCGCGTCGCTGAAGTACTTCGAGTAGGTCCAGCCGCCGATCGATATGTTGATCTTCAGGTTGGGGTACTTGGCCTTCAGCTGCTTGAACTGGTTGAAGACGCCCACGATCGGCTGGTCCCACTTGTCGGCGACCCCGCTGACGCTGTCGGCCGCGCTGAAGGACTTGCTGTAGTCGGCGTACGAGTCGCCCGCCCCGTCACCGGCGTTGGGGTTGTTGTCGTCGCCCGCCGCCTTGTTCGCCTCGAAACAGGTGAGGTCGGTGGGGTGGATGTTGCCGAACGAGTAGTTGATGACGTCGAGCTTGCCCGCGATGCCCCGGGTGTCCAGGTGCTTGGGGTAGAACGCGTTGCCGTACACGCTCCACTGGTCGTAGTAGGCGATCCGCACGCCGCCGGCGGCGGTTCCGGAGGCGGTGGCCGCGCCGGCGGCCTGGGCGGTGCCGATTCCCGCGAAGGCGGCCAGTGCCCCGGCGGCCAGCGCGGCCGTGGCGGCGGCCGCGACGAGGGGTTTACGGATGTGCATGAACTGCCTCCGGGGGGTGGGAGGGGAGGGCATCAGCTTCGGGTGAGAGAAGTGATAGCGATCACGGCACACCCCAGTCAATGGTTTGGACCAAAGAAGGACTAGACCACTGAGGCGGTAAATGCCCTCGTCAGAGGCATGGGGGCACAACGAAAACCGCCCGCCACCCCTGGTGACGAGCGGTTTAAGACTGCCTTAGGTCATGCTCCGGCAAGCTTTCGGCAACAAACCAGCCAAACCCCGTTCTCCGGCGTCCGGTGGGAATCGAGCCCGCGGCTAGGAGTCCGTGGGCATGCTGTACGCATCTGCGACGAGCCCGTACGAGCGCAGCCGGGCGGCCCCGCCGTGCCCGTTGGCGGTCAGCATCAGCTCGTCCGCGCCGGTGCGCGCCACCAGCGCGTCCAGCCCCGCGCGGACCTCGTCGGGGGTGCCGTGGACGATGTTCGCGAGCCAGCCGTCCACGAACTCCCGCTCCGGCGGCGAGAAGGCGTACGCGGCCGCCTCCTCCGGCGTCGGGACCAGCCCGGGCCGCCCGCCGCGCAGCCGGAGCATCGACAGCGCGCCGGTGAGCACCTGGGCGCGGGCCTGCGCGCCCGTGTCCGCGGCGAACGCCGAGACCCCGATGAGGGCGTACGGGGCGTCCAGCACCGCCGAGGGGCGGAAGCTCTGGCGGTAGAGGTCGAGGGCGGGCAGGGTGCCGGCCGCGGAGAAGTGGTGGGCGTACGCGAAGGGCAGCCCGAGCTCCCCCGCGAGGCGGGCGCTGAAGCCGGAGGAGCCCAGCAGCCAGATCGGGGGCCGGGCGGCGGGCCCCTGGACCGGGCCGGGGACGGCGTGCACGCGGGCGTACGGGTGCCCGTCGGGGAAGTCGTCGTCGAGGAAGCGGGTCAGCTCCGCGAGCCGCCGGGGGAACTCCTCCGCCGCCTCGTCCAGCCGCCCGGGCCCGCGCAGCGCGGCGGCCGTGCGGGGGTCGGTGCCCGGCGCCCGGCCGAGCCCGAGGTCGACCCGGCCGGGGGCGAGGGCCTCCAGGGTGCCGAACTGCTCGGCGACGGCCAGCGGGGCGTGGTTGGGCAGCATGACCCCGCCCGAGCCGAGGCGGATGCGGGAGGTGTGCGCCGCGAGGTGGGCCAGGATCACCGCCGGGGAGGAGCTGGCGACCCCCGGCATGGAGTGGTGCTCGGCGACCCAGTGGCGGTGGAAGCCGCGGGACTCGGCGAGCCGGGATATCTCCACGCTGGTGCGCAGCGACTCGCGGGCGGAGCCGCCCGCGCCGACGGTGACCAGGTCGAGGACCGACAGCGGCACCGGCGCCCCGCCCCGGACGGTCCCGCGCACGGGGTCGGCTCCGGTCGCGTGCGCCCCGGCCGGCCGCGCTCCGCCCGCGCCGGGTCCCGTACCCTCGGGGCCCCTGGCCTCGCTGTCGCTCATCGTCGTCGCTCCCGTTCCGTCCGGCTCGTGCGCCTCACGCGGCACCCGTACGGAGAAGGGGAACGGCGACCGCCCACCGGGCATTCCCGGCAGACCGGGGCAGGCGCATGACCTTGGCATATGCCAGACGGGTAGACCCAGGCAGAGGGGCTTGATCAAGCCATCAATCTCCTCAACACACGCTCCACGTGGGCCTCTTGATGGCTATCGTGGTAGAGCAAGCGGTAACAACCTGGTAGGGGGAAACCGTGGCGCTGAAGCCCGAGCCGACCGCGCCGTTCCACTCGGTGCAGTACGCCCTTCGCGTACTCGAAACGATCTCGCGGCACACCGGCGGTGTGACCGACGTGCAGATCGCGCGTGAGACCGGCCTGCCCGCGGTCCATCTCGCCCCGATGCTGCTCATGCTGCGCCGGGAGGGGTACGTCCTCCAGGTCTCCGACGGCGCCTACGCCATAGGGGACTCCCTCGTCCTGCTCGGCTCCGGGAGCGACCGGCAGCAGGCCCTCCAGGAGAAGCTCCAGGACACCCTGGACCGGCTGCGCGACTCGGTCGGCGCGGCCGTCTACATCAGCCGCTACGTGGACGGCGAGGTCCGGATCACCCAGTTCGCGGACAGCCCGCGCACCCCGAAGGTCCACGAGTGGGTCGACTTCCGCTCGGCGGCGCACGCCAGCGCGGTCGGCAAGTGCCTGCTCACCCAGCTCGACCAGAACGGGCGCCGCGACCACCTGTCCCGGCACAAGATCGCGCGGCTGACGTCGAAGACGATCGTGAACGAGCGGATCCTGTTCTCGAAGCTGGACAGCCAGCCGGCCACGGTGCCCGTGCTGGACCTCCAGGAGTACGCCGTGGGCACGGTCTGCGCGGCGGTCCCGATCACGGCCGGGGCGGCCGTGGGCTGCCTGGCGCTGTCCATGCCCGTCGAGCACGCGCACCGGCTGCGCGCCGCCGCCGACGCGCTGAACCGGAGGGCCGCGCCGCTGCTGCTGTCGCTCACGCTCTGAGCGGGGGCCGGCGTCGGCGTCGGAGCCGGGGCGCCGGGTGGGGCCGGGGGGCCTGCCGCCCGGGCCCGGAAAGCACTTCGGGCGGTTCCCGGTGAACCGGGAACCGCCCGAAGATCAGGTGCGCCGCCAGGGACTCGAACCCCGGACCCGCTGATTAAGAGTCAGCTGCTCTAACCAACTGAGCTAGCGGCGCTTGCTGACAGAGAAAATACTACCTGCTCCCGAGGGGTGCTCCAAACCAGATCCGCCGGTCACCAGGACAGGGCCGCGACCTCGGTCCCCTCGGGGGTGCGGACCCGGACCGTGCCGGTGTCCCCGTAGACCTCGTGGCGCCATTGCGCGAAGACCTGCGCGAGCCGGCGCGCGTCCTCGCCGAGGCCCTTGCCGACGGAGCCGGTGGTGAAGACGAGCCGGGCCTGCCCGGCTCCCCCGTCCTTGCGGACCCGGACCTCCCGGGCGCCCCGGGAGGGCATGAGCCGGTCCGCGTCGGTGCGGTGGCGGTCGTAGTAGGCGTTGAACTCGCGGGTCATGTCGTACCAGCCGTCCACGACCGGGCAGGGGCCCGCGGGGGCGCCGGAGGCGGTGTCCTGGTCGGTCGGGGGCTGCGGGGTGCCGGCGTCCTGGTCGGTCGGGGGCTGGGAGGTGCCCGGGCCCTCGTCGGTGGGGGGCTGGGGCGCGCCCGTGTCCTCGTCGGTGGGCGGCTGGGAGGTGCCCGGGTCCTCGTCCGTCGGGGGCCGGGGCGCGCCCGTGTCCTCGTCCGTGGGGGGCTGGGAGGTGCCCGGGTCCTCGTCCGTCGGGAGGTTCGGGGCGGCGGGGGCGCAGGACGGGGAGGGCGGCGGGGGTGGGGGCGGTGCCGCGCGGCCCGCGACGTGGGTGCCGCAGGCCGCCAGGGCGAGGCTCAGGAGCAGGGCCGCCGCGGCCGCCCAGGCCTTCGCGGCCGACGGCGTGGCGGGCGGTGTGGCGGACGGTGTGGTCGTCATGGGAACCCCCCTCCCGGAGGAAGAGGGCTCCGCGCTCCTCCCGGTTCCGCTCAGCCCTCCAGGAGCTCCCGGCGGCCCCGGTCCCCGTACGCCGACAGCAGCGCCTCCAGGTCCGGCCCGCCGAGCGGGCGGTAGGCGCCGGCGACGCGGTGCCAGACCGGTTCGGGGCAGAGGAAGCCGGTCCGGCGCAGGGCGGCCCGGTGGACCTTGTTCGTCGCCGTGACGGGCATGGCGCCGAGGACGCGGACGTAGCGCGGGGCCATCTTCGTCCCGAGGTCGGGCTGGGCGGCGAGGAAGGCGGTGAAGGCCTCCGGGTCGAAGGCCGCGCCCTCCCGCAGGGCGACCGCGGCCATCACCTGGTCCCCCGCCGCCTCGTCCGGGACGGCGTACACGGCGACTGCGGCCGCCTCCTCCCAGCGGGCCAGGATGTTCTCGATCACCGCGGCGGCCAGGTTCTCGCTGTCGACGCGCAGCCGGTCGTCGGTGCGGCCGGCGAAGTAGAGGAAGCCGTCCGGGTCCCGGAAGAACAGGTCGCCGGTCCAGTACCAGCCGTCGCGGGTGCGGGCCGCCTCGGCCCCGGGGTTGCGCCAGTAGCCCTCGAAGTGGCTGCGGCCGCGGTTGACCAGCTCGCCTATGGCCTCCTCGCCGTTGCGCAGGCGGCCCCGCGCGTCGAGGACGGCCGGGGGGCATTCGCGGCCCGTCTCCGGGTCGACGACGGCCAGGTCGTCGCCCGCGCCCGGCCGGCCGAGGGCGCCGGGCGGGGTGTCGGGGGTCCGCTGGACGGAGGCGCCGCCCTCGGTGGCCCCGTACCCCTCGACCAGCGGGACGCCGAACCGCTCCGTGAACCGGGCCGCGTCCACGGCGCCGGCCTCGGTGCCGAAGCCGAGGCGCAGGGTGTGCGCGCGGTCGTCGGGGCGGGGTGCGGTGGCGAGGAGGTACTGGACGGCCCGGCCGACGTAGGTGAAGTAGGTGGCCCCGTACGCGCGTACGTCGTCGAGGAACCCGGAGGCGGAGAAGCGGCGGCGCAGGGCGACGGGGGCGCCGGCGGCGAGGGCGGGGAGCCAGCAGGCCATGACGGCGTTGCCGTGGAAGAGCGGCATGCAGACGTAGTGGACGTCGTCGGGGGTGACGCGGAAGTGGCGGGCCAGGGAGTGGCCGGCGGCGGCGAGGCGGCCCTGGCTGCAGACGGCGGCCTTGGGGGCGCCGGTGGAGCCGGAGGTGAAGTAGAGGAGCAGCCGGTCGTCCGGGCGGGGGCCGCCGGGCCGCACGCGGGCCTCGCCGGGCTTGGCGGCGGCGTAGGGGGCGAGCAGGGCCTCGTACTCCTCGGTGCCGGTCACGAGGATCCGTACGCCCGGCAGGTCGAGGCCGCGCAGGAGCGGGAGGTGGGCCGGCTCGGTGACGAGGAGCCGGCAGTCGGTGTGGAGGATGTCGCGGGCCAGCTCGGGGCCGCGCCGGGTGGGGTTGATCCCGGCGACGGCGGCCCCGGCGAGGGCCGCCGCGCCGAGCCAGAAGGGGAACTCGGGGGTGTTGTCGAGCAGCACCCCCACGTGCGGCTCCGCTCCGGGCGGCAGGAGGTCGGCGAGGAGCGCGGCGCGGGCGGCGGCCTCCTGGGCGGTCCGGTGGCGGCTGAGGACGGTGGCCGGCGCCCGGGTGGCCCCGGGGCCGGTCTCCGCGCCGTACTTCAGCCCGGGCCGGTGGTCGCCCCACTGGCGCGCGATGAGCTCCGCGACGGTCTCGGGGCCGGGATCGGTTTCGGTCGTCGTCCGCATGCCGCCGGAGGGTAATTGACGCTGCGTCAGAACTGAACGTCGGAGCAGGCGTAGAACGCCATCGGGGTGTCGTTGACGGTCCACACCGCGAGGATCATGTGGCGGCCGGTCTTCCCCGCGGGCATGGCGCCGCGGTGGATGGTCGTCATGTCCGGGCGGCCGCCGTTGTAGGGGACGACGAGGAAGGGCTGGGGGTCGAGGGAGGCCCGGGTGAGGGGCTTGGTCGGGTCCCAGCCGTTCTTGGTGACGTAGTACTTGAAGTCGGTGGTGGAGTGGTTCGCGGTGAACTGCCAGCGGAAGTCGAAGGGCTGGCCGGAGTTCACCTTGGTCGCGGGCCAGGTGCCGCCGCGCGGGTCGTCGAGCTGGGCGAACTCGCTGTGGCCGCCGGAACAGATCTGGCCGTCGGCCGGACCGGCCGCCGGGAAGCCCTTGTAGCCCTCGACGCTCTGCGGCTCCCACTGGATGGGGCCGCAGTCGGGGACGGTCTTGTTGGCGCAGAGCTTCTGGCGGCTGATGGGGGTGTCGGTGTAGCCGTGGCCGCTCGCGGCGGGGGCGGTGAGCAGGGTCGCGCCGGCGAGCAGGACGGCGCCGAGCGCGGTGGCGCCGGCGGCGCGTCCGGGTATGCGGAAGGGACGCATGATGCTCCTTGGGTGTGGGGGGAGAGCCTGGCGGGGCGTGCGCACACGTGGGGACGGGCGCGGGGGGTGGCGGAATTCCGCCGAGGGGAGGCGGTAGGTCTAGACCAAGTCCCACAGTATTGACGGGACTTGGACATGTCCATCCCCATGCGAAAACGGGTGGTCCGGTCGTTACCGGCCACCCGTTTCGGCTGGAGCGCGTCAGGTACGGCTTCGGGTACGGCTGTTACTGGTCGGACCTGCCGGTGTAGAAGGCGACGGTGAGGTCCTTGACGAGGGCCTTGCGCTCGTAGTCGTCGAGATCGACGATCCCGCGCGAGGTGAGCCGGTGGACGGTGTCGTCCACGGCGTCGACGACGGCGGTCAGGACGGTGTCCCGGTGCTTGGCGTCGATCACCGCGATCCGGCGCCGGCGCATCGCCTCGGCGACCTCCGGGGCGTACTCGATCCGGGTGGGCTGGGCGGAGAACACCTCGATCCCGACGGCCTCCGTCTCGGCGGCCAGGGTCCGGGTCAGCGCCTCGCCGACGGCCTCGGCGTCGCGCAGGGTCGGGGCGTCGTCGTGGAAGGCGTCGGCCGGGAGCCGGGACAGGACGCGGGCCGTGGCCGACTCGACCTGCTCGGCGAGGTAGTCGATGTGGTCCTCGACGGCGAGGGTGGCGCGGGCGGTGTCCCGGACCTGCCAGACGACCTGGACGACGACCTGGAGGGCGAGGCCGCCGGAGTCGACGGCGGGCATGGGCTCGCTGCGCCAGTGCCGCAGCCGGACGTCCACGCGGCGGCGCAGGAGGAGGGGGCTGATCCAGGTCAGGCCGGTACGGCGGACGGTGCCGCGGTAGCGGCCGAAGAGGGTGAGCACCCAGGCGTGGCCCGCCTTGGCTCGGCCGAGACCGCCGAGGGAGAGGAGGGTGACGATGCCGAGGAAGGCCAGCGGGGGCCAGTGGGTGACGCGGAGCCCCTGGTAGGGGCGGGCCGGCACGCCGAAGGCGGCGACGAGGGTGGCGGGGACCACCCCGGCCCGCCACAGCACGGCCGCGCAGCCGGTGAGGGCGAGGAGGCCCACGACCACGGCGATCCAGCCGGGCAGTACGGGCCCCCGGTGCTCCCGGAGCCGCTCGTCCCCGCGGGGCACCCGGCGCGCCGCCGGAGCCGTCCGCTCGGCGGGGCGGCGGGGCGTCGCGGCGGCGGGGGCCTCGGGCCGGGCCGCGAACGGCAGGTGCACGGGCACCTCCGTCACGGCCGCCCCCCGCACGGACCCGCGCCGCGGGCCGCCGCGGATGCCGTCCCGCCCCTCGATCCCCCGCGCGACGGCCTGCGCCACGATCTCGGCCACCCCGGGCCCGGGCACCCCGACCCCACCCCGCGCGGCGGGCACGTCACCCCGCGCGGGCTCGGCCCGGGGGGCGGGGGGCGCCGGGGGGTGCGGGTCGGCCGGGGCGGTGGGCGGCCGGCGGTCCGGTGCCTGCGGCTCCGCGCGGGAGACCGCGGGACGGGGCCCGGGACGGGCGGTGGCGGGCTGCGGTTCGGAGAGGGGCCGGCGGGACGGTTCCGCGTGGTGCTGCGGGTCGCCCACGGCGTGCGTCCGCCGGTCGGCGTGCGGGGCCGGGTGCGGTGGCTCCGCGTGGTGCTGCGGGGTGTCGCCCACGGCGTGCGTCCGCCGGTCGGCGTGCGGGGCCGGGTGCGGCGGCTCCGCGTGGTGCTGCGGGCCGGGGCGGGCGGCGAGGGGGTGCGGCTCGGCCCGGGGGGCCGGGGCCGTCGGCTGCTCGGGCTCGCCGATTCCCGCCTGCGCGCCGGCATCCCGCAGCACGCCGCCGGGGACAACCTCCGTCTCCGGTACGGCACTCCGGGAGGGCGCCGCCGCCTCGGGGGGCACGGCACCCCGCAGGGAGAGCGTGTCCGCCGACGGGTGCGCCATGGTCCGGGTCGGCGCCGCCAGGTCCGGAACGGACCCATGGGCAGCGGCCGTTCCGCCCGAGCCCGGGAAGGCCTTCGCCTCCGGACCCTGAACGGGCTTGTCGGCAGGGCTCGTTACCCCCGCACCCGGGAGAGCGGCACGGACGGGGAGCACCGCCTCCGGCGCAGGAGCGGCCACGCGGACCGGCACGGCCTCCGGCACGCGGGCAGCCGCACGGGGCGGAGCCGCCACCTCGGGGGCCGGAGCGGCCGCACGGACCGGCACGGCCTCCGGCACGCGGGCAGCCGCACGGGCCGAAGCCGCCGCCTCGGGGGCCGGAGCAGCCGCACGCGCAGGGGCCACCGCCCCGGGGGGCGGAGCGGCCGTGGGAGCAGGGGCCGCCGCCCCCGGGTCCGGAACGGTCGCACGGGGTGAAGTCGTCGGATCCGGGGCCGGAGTGGCCGTGCGGGCAGGCATCGCCGCCTCCCGCGCCGGAATCGCCGTGCGGGCGCGGGGCGCCGCCTCCGGGGCGGGAACCGGGGAAACGGCAGGGGCCGGCACCTCCGGAACCGTCGTGCGGGCACGGGCGGACGGTTCCGCCGGCGGACCGCCGGCTGCCGAGGCCTCCGGCGCCGCGGTCCGGGTCGCCCACGCGGCGACCGGAGGCTCCGGGTGGGGAGCCGGGGCCGGAGTGTGGGGGGTTGGGGCGGCCATGGGGTGGGGCGTGGTGGGGCGCGGGTGCTCCGCCGGCCTAGTGCGGGCCATCGGGTCCGCCCAGGCGGGGTGCTCCGGCACGCCCTCGGGCGGGGCCTGCGGCTCCGGGCGGGAGGTGGTGGTCACCGGGGCCGTCGGGTCCGCGTCGGCCAGGCGCTCCGGACCCGATCCGGGCGCCTGCGGCTCACGGTGGGCCGGGGTGCTCGGTCGGGTGGCGGGCTGCGGATGTGCGGGGGCGGGGTGCGGTGGGTGGGCGGGGGCTGCGGCGCGGACCACGCGGGTCGGGTCCGGGGACCAGGCCGGGGTCGTGGCGGCGGAGGGCAGCGGGAGGGGGTGGAACGTGCCCGTCGTGGACGTGGTGCGGGTGGGGTGCATCGTTGCCTCCGTCATGCGAACAGCCGGCGCCAGGTTTCCGGGCCCGGATAGCCGTCGGCCATGGCGCCGCGCCAGCCCTGCGCGCGCTGGAAGGCCTCGACGTTGCGGCGGTCGGCCTCCGTCCAGGCCGGGCCCGGGCCGGAGGAGTAGTGCGTGCCGAAGCCCCTCTTCACCAGCTGCCGCCCCATCGCGGCGATCGCCGGGTGGGACCGGCCCGGGCGGAAGACGCTCGCGCCGGGGTACGCGGGGACGCCGACGGGACCCGGAGCGGGGGCCGGGCGCGGGCCCGGGCGGGGGGCCGGCGGGGGTGTCGTGCGGCCCGTCGGCACGATGTCGCTGCCCTGCCGCTGGACCAGCAGCCGCCAGGTGTCCGGGCCCGGGAGGCCGTCCGCGTCGGCCCCCGTCCAGCCCTGCGCCAGCTGGAACGCCTCCGTGGCCTGCCGGTCGGCCTCGCTCCACTTCGTGCTCGGCCCCTTCGGGTAGAACCGCAGGGCGCCCCGGTCGATCAGCATCCGGCCCAGCTCGGCGACGTACTTGTTGTCGGCGCCGGGCCCGAACTTGGACGCGCCGGGGAAGGTCGCCGAGGGCTTCTCCGCGGGCGGCACCGAGTCGCCGGGGACGGCCCCGGCGGCCACCCCGTTGAACCGGTACGGGACGTACTTCGCGCCGTTCTCCCAGTACCCGTACGGCGTGGCCAGCCGCCGCGTGAGCGGCGGGGTCTGCTCGTAGGCGATGTAGTGCGTGTGCGTCTCGTCGACCCAGCCGCCGAAGAGCACCACGTGCGATCCCTTGTTGGGGTCCGCCGGGTTGTGGAACAGCAGCATGTCCCCGGGGAGCAGCTCGTCCTTCGTGATCTTCGTGGCGAAGGTGTCGAGGCTGCCGGTCCACTCGTTGGTGCCGAGGTTCCAGGCCATGGAGACGTAGCCCGAGCAGTCCTGCCGGTATCCGTCCGTCCAGTACTCGGACATGCTGTACGGGACCTGGGCCTCCAGCCACAGCTTCGCCCGGTTGATGATCGTCGCCCGGTCGATGCGCCGGGCCAGGGAGGGCGCCCCCGGCCGGCCCGGCCCGGAGGCCGGAGGACGCGGCCGGCCGTGCAGCGGGGCCCGGCCGCCCTGCGGACTGCCGGGGGTGTCCCGCGCCGACGGCCCGGGCCCGCCCGCATGCGCGGCACCGGCCCCGCGCGCCGCACCGCCCGCATGCGCCGCACCGGCCCCGTGTCCCGGAGCCGCCCCGTGCGCCGCACCCGCCCCGTGGCCCGGGATCGGGAGGGGTTCCGACGGGGCGGGGCGGGCCGGGGTCGGGGAGGTGGCCGTCAGGGCTGCGGCCGGGCCGCCCGCGCCCAGGACCACCCCGGCCGCCGTGGCCAGCACCAGGGCCCGGCGGGCCCCGCCCACCGCCGGCAGCCCGGCGTCCCGCAGCGCTATGGCCCGCCCCCGGGCCAGCGCCCGGCGCCGCTGGGCGCACCCGGGGCACGCGCAGTCCCCGGCGGGCTCGAACTCCTCGAAGACAGGCATCGGCATCTGCGCGTGCACCGGAGGCTGCGTCGTCATGCGTTCCGTCCACTCCCCTGACCGGGCCCGACCGGGCCCGGTCGCTCCTGCTCGTCGTCGGTCCGGACCCCTCCGCATCCGACGGAGCGTCAGATGCGGTCGGCCCAGACATATCGTGCACGACAAACCCCCCAAACATGGGTTAATCGGACAGCACGGGCGCGGCTGGTCATGACCACCCCTGGAAGTGGGGTAGAGTTTTCCCTGTCAGCAAGCGCCGCTAGCTCAGTTGGTTAGAGCAGCTGACTCTTAATCAGCGGGTCCGGGGTTCGAGTCCCTGGCGGCGCACAGACAAGGGAAACCCCCCGTAGCGAAAGCTACGGGGGGTTTCCTCGTTCACAGGGGCCGTTCACAGGGGCCGTTCACACGGTTCGTTCGCGCGGGGCGCCGGCGCTACGCCGCCGCCCCCGGCCGCGTCCCCGCGCCCGTCAGGTACGCCGAGACCACCACGTTCGCCGAGTACTGGCCGGCCGCCTTGTCGTACGTCCCGCCGCAGGTCACCAGCCTCAGCTCGGCGCGGCCCGCCACCCGGGGCCCGTACGCCTTGTGCGGGTCGAAGCCCGCGCGCTCGTAGACCCGTACGTCCTCGACGGTGAACTCGGCGACCGTCCCGTCCGCCCGCGCCACCCGGATCTTCTCCCCCGGCTTGACCGAGCCCAGCCCGAAGAACACGGCCGGCTTCGACTTCGTGTCCACGTGCCCCACCATCAGCGCGGCCCCCGCCGCCCCGGGCGCGGGACCCGCGCCCCACCAGCCGACCGTGCCGGGGAGCTCGTACGGCGGCGGCTCGACCGCCCCCTGCCGGTCCAGGCCCCGGGCGATCACCGGCGCCTGCACCCCCATGGACGGGACGTCGACCCGCGCGGGCATCGCCGCGGTCAGCGGGGCCCGCGCGGCCGGCAGGCCCGGGCCGGACCGGCCGCCCGACTGGCCGGCCGGCACGCCGCCGGGCACCCCGGTGATCTCCTTGCCCCACAGCCACAGGCCGAGCACCAGCAACGACCAGGCGGTGAAGGTCACCAGCCGCCCGCCGGCCGAGGGCCCGGACCCGCTCATCCGCCGTTGCGGCGGCGGCGCAGGGTCAGCGCGCGCCCGGCGACCACCAGGGTGGCCGCGGCGGCCAGCACCGCGCCGACCAGGGTCTGCGGCAGGCCGGGGCCGTCGCCGTGGTGGCTCTTCTTCGCGGCGGAGGCGGAGGCCAGCCGGGTGGTCTCGGCGACCTGCGCGGCCATCGCGCCGCCGCCCGCGTGGACCGGCCAGACGGGCGAGTGGTGGGGGTCGGGGCGGTGGTCGCGGCGGATCTCCAGGGAGCCGCGCAGACCGTCGTCCCGGCCCTCGCACTTGACCCGGACCTCGTGCCAGCCCGGGTCGGCGTGGTGACGGATCTCGGCCTCGCCGAAGAGGGTGCGGGGGTCCTCGTGACCCTTGCGCAGCCGGACCTCCGAGTCGAAGACGGGGGAACGGGCCACCGCCCAGTCGCCCTCGCAGGCGCGGACGCGGATCTTGACCCGCCCGCCCGGTTCGGCCGGGTTCGGCTCGACGGAGACACCGCCGCGGTCCCCTTCGTATCCGAGGGCGGCGGGGGCGGTCACGGCGGTGCAGGCCGCCAGGGTCACGGCCACCGTCGCGGCACGGAGAGCGAGCAGAGAACTTCGCATGGTGAACCTCCTCCCTAGGAGATTCACGTGCGGCGCGCCGCTCCGCATCCGGAGCGGCGCTCTCTTGGCCCGTACGTGTCAGCCGTACGCGCTAACGCGCGCCCGCGCCGACGCCCGCGCCGACGCCGGCTACACCAGGTCGACGAGGTCCGCGATGGAGTCGACCGTACGGGTCGGGCGGTAGGGGAACTTCTCCGTGTCCTGGGCCGTGGTCAGCCCGGTCAGCACGAGGAAGGTCTGCATGCCCGCCTCCAGGCCGGCCAGCACGTCGGTGTCCATCCGGTCGCCGATCATCGCGCTGGTCTCGGAGTGGGCGCCGATGGCGTTGAGGCCCGTACGCATCATCAGCGGGTTGGGCTTGCCCGCGAAGTACGGCTGCTTGCCGGTCGCCTTGGTGATCAGCGCGGCGACCGCGCCCGTGGCCGGGAGCGGGCCCTCGGTGGAGGGGCCGGTCTCGTCGGGGTTGGTGCAGATGAACCGGGCGCCCGCGTTGATCAGGCGGACGGCCTTGGTCATGGCCTCGAAGCTGTACGTGCGGGTCTCGCCCAGGACCACGTAGTCGGGCTCGTGGTCGGTGAGGACGTAGCCGATGTCGTGCAGGGCGGTGGTCAGGCCGGCCTCGCCGATGACGTAGGCCGTGCCGCCGGGGCGCTGGTCGTCGAGGAACTTCGCGGTGGCCAGCGCCGAGGTCCAGATGTTGTCCACGGGCACGTCCAGGCCCATGCGGCTGAGCCGGGCCTGGAGGTCGCGCGGGGTGTAGATGGAGTTGTTGGTCAGGACCAGGAAGGGCTTGCCGGACTCGCGCAGCCGCTTGATGAAGGCATCGGCGCCGGGGATGGGGGTGCCCTCGTGGATGAGGACCCCGTCCATGTCGGTGAGCCAGGATTCGATCGGCTTGCGGTCTGCCACGGATTTCTCTCCGCTCTGGTCGCCTCTGACCTGTGGGTCTGTGGTCTGTACCACCACCCTAGCGGGCGCGGGCCGTGGGCGCCGAGGGCGTCCACGGCCCGGACGGCCTAGCCGAGGCGGACGTCGTCCACGGTCCAGAACCAGTTGTTGTTCCCGCTGTAGCGGAAGCGGATCTGGACGTCGGTGGCGCCCGCCGGGATCTGGAGCGGGAGGGACTCGGCCTTGGCGACGGCGTCGGCGGTGTACGTCTTCACCACGACCGGGGCCGCGCCGTTGTAGGAGACGAGGACCTGGGCGGTCTGGCCGGCCTCGTGGCGGTAGTGCGTCTGGAAGTCCAGGGTGCGCGTGGTGCCGCCGGTGACCGCCCACTTGGGGGTGATCAGGGTGGAGTCGAAGGTGCCGGTGTGGGTCTTGTCGTCCCACTCGTCGGAGTCGGCGACGGCGAACACGTCACGGGAGCGGACGTTGAGCTCGCGCCACTGGTCGCGCTGGGCCTGGGTCCAGAACTCGTCGGTGGCGAAGGCCCATCCGGCCCACTCGGTGACGCCGCCCGTGCCCATCTTCGAGTTGTCCACGGACCAGCCGGCGGGCGGGGTGTGGGTGAATCCCTTCGTCCCGGCCGGGATGCCCGTCTCGTCGACGCGGGCCTGGAGGGCGGGGCGCAGGGTGTCGAAGGGGTCGCCGTCCGGGGCGTCGAGGGGGACGCCGTCCAGTCCGGTGGTGGGGACGCCGACCTGGGCGAGGGCGGTGGCGGCGACGTCGACGAGCCTGACGTCCTCGCGTACCGAACCGGCGGGGATTCCGGCGCCCTTGGCGATGACGAAGGTGCCGCGCTCCTGGAGGGTGGAGCCGCCGTGGCCGCCGGCGTCGGTGTGGCCGTGGTCGGTGGTGACCAGGACCTTCCAGTTCTCCTGGGCGTACGTGGGGCGGGCCTTGACGGCGTCGAGGACCTGGCCGACGAGGGTGTCGACGCGGCCGATGGCGTCGAGGTACTGCTGGCTGGCGGCGCCGTAGGAGTGGCCGGCGCCGTCGACCTGGCCGAAGTAGACGAAGGAGGCGTCGGGGTTGCCGTCGCGCAGTTCGGCGGAGGCGGCCGTGGCGATCTTCGGGTCCTCGGTGCCGTAGCCGTCGCGGTCGCCCTTGAGGGAGAGGCGCTTGTCCACCTTGGCGGAGAAGATCGGGCCGCCCGCGTCGGTGGAGGTGATGGGCTCCCAGTCGGCGGCCGCGTAGGTGTTGAGGGCGGGCTTGGCGTTCTCGGCGCGGGTGAGGAAGTCCGGGTAGGCGCCGTAGTTCTTGCCGGTGAAGGAGTTGTCCTTCACCCCGTGCTTGTCGGGCCAGACGCCGGTGGCGATGGTGGACCAGCCGGGGCCGGAGGAGGTGGCGGCCATGGGGCTCGCGTAGAGGGTGCTGCGGGCGGTCAGGCCCTCGGCCATCAGGCCCTTGAGGCGGGGGGCGTTGGCGGCCTTGACCCGGTCGAGGACCACGCCGTCGAGGCCGATGACGAGGACCTTGTCGGTGGAGCCGGCGGCGGCCCGGGGGGCGGCCGCGGCGGCCTTGGCGGCCGCTTCCGCGGCGGCCCGGGGGTCGCCGGGGCCGCCGGGGGCGGCGGCGGCCGTGGTGGTGAGGCCGAGGGTGGTGGCGAGCAGGGCCGTGGCGGTGGCGGTCACGGCGAGGGTGCGTCCGCGCAGGACAGGGGACACGTACTCCTCCAGGAGCAAGTGGGCGTGTGTGGTGTGTGTGCGCGTGCTGGGTGCCGCGGCGCGTGGACGGGCGCGCGTGCGGCGGGTCCGGACCGAGGTGCGGTTTCGGTCCAGACCCGTTATCTGTTCGATATGCTTCCCGGTGGGGATGGCCGGGAGGTTAAGGCTCAGCTGCCGGTCGCGGACTTCCACGCGTCGACGTAGGCGGTGAGGTTCTTGTCGATGTCGGCCCAGTCCGGCTCGAAGACCTCGACGCCGCCCATCAGCTGGGTGAGGGCGATGGCGTTGGCGTCGGTGGGCTTGACGTCCGTACGGGCGGGGAAGCCGCCGCCGACCTCGCTGACCAGCTTCTGGGCGTCCTCGCTCAGCATGTAGTCGAGGAGCTTCTTGCCGTTCTCGGTGTGCGGGGCCTTGGCGACCAGGCCGGCCGCGTACGGCAGGGCGAAGGTGGTGGGCTTGCCGCCGTCCTTGGCGGGGAACCAGATGCCGAGGTTCGGCATGGACTTGGACTGGGCGAAGTTCATCTGGACGTCGCCGTTGGCGACGAGCAGCTCGCCCTTGTCGGTCTTGGGCGCGAGCTTGCTGGTGGAGGAGGACGGGCCGACGTTGTTGGCCTGGAGCTTCTTGAGGTAGTCCATCGCCTGGTCCTTGCCGCCGAAGTCGTGCATGGACTTGACGAGGACGGCCGTGCCGTCGCCGGCGACTCCGGGGGTGGAGTACTGGAGCTTGCCCTTGTACTTGGCGTCGAGGAGCTCCTCCCAGGTCTTGGGGGCGGAGGCCAGCTCCTTCTTGTTGCAGACGAAGCCGAAGTAGTTGTTGACGACGGAGGTCCACTTGGCGTCGGGGGCCTTGTCGGCGCCGTTGACCTTGTCGGAGCCCTGCGGGGAGTAGGCCTGGAGCAGGCCCTTGCCGTCGGCCTGCTGGATGAAGGGCGGCAGCGTGATCAGCACGTCGGCCTGGGTGTTGGTCTTCTCGCGGACGGCGCGCTGGACCATCTCGCCGGAGCCGCCCTCCACGTACTTGACCTCGATGCCGGTCTTCTTGGTGAAGTCGGCGAAGACCTTGTCGTACCAGCCGTCGCCCTTGTCGCTCTTGAGGCCGTCGGCGCTGTAGACGGTGACGGTCTTCTCGCCGCCGCCCTTGGAGCCGGAGCCGGAGCCGTCGGCGGCGGTGGAGGAGCCGCCGCAGGCGGTGAGGGTGGTGGCGAGGGCGAGGCCGCAGGTGAGGGCGGTGGCGGTGCGGAGCAGGAGGGCTCTGGACACGGGGGTTCCTTACGGGGGAAGGGGAAGTGCCGGGGGGGGTGTGGGGTTCAGCGGTAGGAGGCGCGGGTGCGGACGCGGGAGACGGCCAGGAGGACCAGCAGGGTGGTGGCCATCAGCACCACGGCGACGGCGGATCCGCCGAAGAGCGAACCGCGGTCGGTGGCGGTGAAGATCCGGACCGGGAGGGGCATCCAGTCCGGCGGGTAGAGCATCATCGTGGCGCTCAGCTCGCCCATGGACAGGGCGAAGCAGAGTCCGGCGGCCGCCGTGAGGGAGGGCAGCAGGAGGGGGAGCCTGACCCGCCACAGCACGTACGCGGGACGGGCGCCCAGGGAGGCGGCCGCCTGCTCGTACGCGGGGTCGAGACGCACTATGGCGGCCGAAACCGACTGGTAGGCGAACGCCGTGACAAGAATGGTGTGCGCCAGGATCACGATCGCGCTGGTGCCGTTGAGCAGCACGGGGGGCCTGCTGAACGCGACGAGGACGGCGAGGCCGACGACCACGGACGGCACGGCGACGGGCAGCATGAACAGGGCGTCCAGGACCCGCTTCCCGCGCCGGCCGAGGGCGGCGGCGGCCAGGGCGGCCCAGGTTCCGGCGGTGAGCGCGATCAGGCTGGCGGCTACGGCGGTGACCAGGGAGGTGGTCAGGGCCTGGAGGGAGTCCCCCTGGACGGCGGAGGCGTAGTTCTCGGTCGTCGGTCCGGAGGGGAGGGCGCCCGACCAGTGGGTGGCGAAGGAGGCGGCCACGACCACGAGGAGGGGCAGGGCGAAGAGGGGGACGAAGAGGATCCCGAACAGGGTCCAGGCGGCCCAGCGGCCGCCCCTGCTATGCACCAGCACGCTTGCCCACCACCCGGTAGAGGCCGAACAGGCCGATGGATATGGCGATGTTGACGACGGCGACCACGCAGGCGGCCGGGTAGTCGGATTCGAGGATCGCCTTGCCGTAGACGAGCATCGGGAGGGTCGTGACGCCCTTGGCGCCGGTGAACAGCACGATCCCGAACTCGTTGAGGCACATGACGAGGACGAGGCTGCCGCCCGCCGCGAGGGCGGGGAGCGCCTCGGGGAGGATCACCTGCCGGACGATCCGGGCGGGCCGGGCGCCGAGGCCGGCGGCCACCTCCAGCTGGGCGGTGTCCAGCTGGGAGAAGGCGGCGAGCAGGGGGCGCATCACGAAGGGGGTGAAGTAGGTGATCTCCGCGAGGAGGACGCCCCAGGGGGTGGTGAGGAAGTGGAACGGGCCTTCCGTACCACCGAGGACGTCCGTCCACAGGCCGTTGGCCATGCCGACGGTGCCGTAGATGAAGAGGAGGGCGAGGGTGATGAGGAAGGAGGGGAAGGAGAGGAAGACGTCGATGAACCTGGCGACGGCCTTGGCCCCGGGGAAGGGGACGAAGGCGATGATCAGCGCCAGGGTGAAGCCGAGGAGCAGGCAGCCGGCGGTGGCGGCGAGGGCCAGCCAGACGGTGGTGCCGAGGGCCTCGCGGAAGGCGTGCGAGGCGAAGACGGCGGAGTAGGCCTCGAAGGCACCGCCGCCGTCGTCGGGGGTGAGGGACTGCCGGACGACCAGGGCCAGGGGGTAGAGGAACACCAGCCCGAGCAGGGCCACGGGCGGCAGCGCCCAGACGGCCCGGGGCGCGCGGCGGCTCCGCCCCGGGGGTGCTCCGGGGGCGGGGGCGGGGGCGGGGGCTGGGGCGGGTGCTGGTACGGGGCCGGGCGCCGGGGTCGGGCCGGCCTGCCTGAGCGCCGCCCCGGTCATGCGGTGACCCCCGCCGCCAGGAGCACCGCGTCGCGGGGCTCGAAGTGGAGGGTGACCTCGTCGCCCAGGGCCGGGGTCTCGCGCAGCTCGGGGAGGTCCGCCTTGACCCGGTGCCCGTCGACGTCCACGTACAGCCGGTGCGTCGAGCCGCGCCACTGCACCTCGGTGATGGTGCCGCGCAGGGCGTTGGGGCCGTCGCCGAGGCCCAGCAGGTGCGGGCGCACGCACAGGGTGGCGGTGGAGCCGGGGGCCGCGGGGCCCCGGTCGAGGGCCAGCGGGCGGCCCGCGAACACCGCTCCGGCGTCGGCGACCGTCACCGGGAGCAGGTTGGCGTTGCCGACGAAGGACGCGGTGAACTCCGTACGCGGTGCCCGGTACAGCTGCTGCGGGGTGCCGCAGTCCTGGAGGCGGGCCCGGTCCATGACGGCGATCCGGTCGGCCAGGGTGAGGGCCTCGACCTGGTCGTGGGTGACGTACAGGATGGAGACGTCGGGGAGTTCGCGGTGCAGCCGGGCCAGTTCGGCCAGCATCCCGGAGCGCAGCTGTGCGTCGAGCGCCGAGAGGGGCTCGTCCAGCAGGAGGACCCCGGGCCGGATGGCAAGGGCGCGGGCGATGGCCACCCGCTGCTGCTGCCCGCCGGAGAGCTCGCGCGGGTAGCGCTTGGCGTACGCGGCCATCCCCGTCATCTCCAGGGCCTCGCCGACCCGGGCCGGGATCTCCCCCTTGGGGGTCTTCTGGGCGCGCAGGCCGAAGGCGACGTTGTCCTCGACCCGCATGTGCGGGAAGAGGGCGTACTGCTGGACGACCATCCCGATGCCCCGCTTGTGCGGGGGCAGGGCGGTGACGTCCCGGCCGCCGATCAGCACCCGTCCGGAGACGGGGCGGACGAAGCCGGCGACGGCCCGCAGGGCGGTGGTCTTGCCGGAGCCGGAGGGGCCGAGCAGCGCCATGACCTCGCCGGGCTCGACGGTGAGGTCGAGGGAGTCCAGGACGGTGGTGCCGTGGTAGGCGACCGAGACGGAGTCGAAGCGGATGCCGCTCACGAGGACCCCGGCTCGGCGAGGAGGGCGGGGAGTTCGGTGACGGAGCCGAGGACGTGGGTGGCGCCGTGCGCGGTGAGCGCGGCGCGGTCGTGGGCCCCGGTGAGGACCCCGGCGACGGTGCCCGCTCCGGCGCGGCGGCCGCTGAGCATGTCGTACGCGGTGTCCCCGGCGACCACGGTGTCGGCCACGTCGTCCACGGCGCCGGTGCGCAGGAACGCGGCCAGGACCATGTCGGGGTAGGGGCGGCCGCGGCCGCCGGCGTCGGCCGGGCACAGGGTGAGGTCGGCCAGGTCCCGCCAGCCGAGGGCGTCGAGGATGGCGTCCTGGGTGACGCGGGCGAAGCCGGTGGTCAGGGCGACGGTGTGGCCGTCGGCGCGCAGCCCCTCGATGGTGGCGCGGGCTCCGGGGACCTCGGTGACGAGGCCGCCGTCGACGAGTTCGGCGTAGGCCTGCTCGAAGGCGGTGTTGGCGAGCCGGGCGCGTTCCTCCGTGCCGAAGAGGTGGCGGAAGACGGAGATCTTCGACTCGCCCATGGTGTCGCGGACGTACTGGAGCTTCTCGGCGTGGTCGGGGGTGCCGGGCTCGACGCCGAGGCGGTCGGCGGCCCGCGCGAAGGCGCGCTCGACGAGGCCGCCGTCGGCGACGGTGGTGCCGGCCATGTCGAGGACGATCAGCTTCGCGGGGGTACGGGTTTCGGTCATGTGGCTCACCAGCCCAGTTCGTTCGCGGTGGTTTCGGCGATGGCGGGCGAGCAGGTCATGCCCCGGCCGCCCGGTCCGGTGACGAGCCAGACGCCTTCGGCCGCCTGCTGGCGGTGGACGACGCGGCTGGTGTCGGTGCACTGCGCGTACACGCCCGCCCAGCGGTGCCTGATCTTCGGCAGCGGGCGGCCCAGGAAGGACTCGACGACCGCGGTGAGGTGGTCGTAGGGGTCCTCGACGGTGTCGAACGCGAAGGGGTGCTCGTACTCGTGGGTGTCGCCGATGGTCAGGCCGCCGTCCCGGCGCTGGACCATCAGCAGCTGCATCTTGTGCGCGGCGGCGACGGGCGTCTGGGCCTGCTCGGCGTTGAGGGCGTCGAGCGCGTCGCTCTTGTAGGCGGGGTAGTAGCGGAAGCTGTCGGCGTCGGCGACGGAGGTGGTGAGCGGCTCGCCGAGGGGGGCGGTCTGCATCATCTGGAGCCGGACGCGGCGCACGGGCAGGTCGGGGACGAGTTCGCGGACCAGGCCGGAGAGCCAGGCTCCGGTGGCGAGGACGACGGCGTCGCCGCGGTGGACGTCGCCGTGGTCGTCGCGGACGGCGGCGGGGCCGGCCAGGTCGCGGACCTCGCGCCCGGGCAGGAAGGTGTAGCGGCCGGAGGCGCGGAGGGCCTCGCGGAGGTGGAGCTGGGCGGTGCGCGGTTCGACGGCCGCGTCCCGCTCGCACCACAGGGCGGCCTCGAAGGCGCCGCGCAGGGCCGGGTTGATCGCCCGCGCCTCGGCGGCGGTGACCAGCTTGTAGCCGCGGGCGGCGGCGTCGGGGCGGGCGACGGCCGCCTCGGCGACCGCGTACTCGCGGGCGTTGCGGACGGGGGTGAGGGAGCCGATGGCGCGGAAGCCCAGGCCGGGCACCTCCGCGCCGATCCGCTCCCAGAGCTCGCGGGCCCGCAGGGCGGTGTCGAGCTCCTCGCCCCCGGCCCGGCCGCTGACCCAGATCTGGCCGAAATTGCGCAGCGAGGCCCCGCGGGCCTCGGCCTCGCGCTCGATCTGGACGACCTCGTGGCCGCGTTGGACTGCTTGCCAGGCGTGCATGGTGCCGACCACGCCGCCTCCGACGACTATGACTCTCACGCCGTCCACGGTCGGGGCGGTCCGTGACCCCGGAGGATCCGGTGGGCGACGGGCCGGTGAACAGCCCTCGACTCTTGGACTAGACCCGTTACCGTTCCGTGATTTCAATTGGTCGGGTTGGTGGCTTGCGTCCCGTTTCGACGCGGACTATTCGGGCCGCAGCCGGGTCGTGAAGCTGAACCGGTCACCACGGTAGAGCGAACGCACCCGCTCCAGCGGCCGGCCGTCCTGGTCCCGGGAGAAGCGGTGGATGAGCAGCATCGGGAGCGCGGGCGGGGTGCCGATGAGCAGGGCCTCGCGGGGGGTGGCGAGGACGGTCTCCAGCTTCTCGTCGGCGTCGCCGAAGGAGATGCCGAGGCTGTCGCGGAGGTAGCCGTAGAAGGAGGAGTCCGGCTGGAAATCGACGTCGAGGCGGGGGGCGCGGGCGACCCGGACGTACGTGCTCTCCAGCCCGACGCGCTCGTCGTCGGCGAGCAGGACGCGTTCCAGGTGCCAGACCGGCTCGCCGGGTTCGGCGCCGATGCCGCGCGCGAGTTCGGGCGGGCAGGGGAACCGTTCCAGGCCGATGAGGTTGCGGCCGGGCCGGCGGCCCTGGCGGCGCACGCCCTCGGTGTAGCTGGCGAGGGAGAGGGGCTGCTCCAGCTTGGGCCCGGCGACCACGGTCCCCCGGCCGGAGCGGCGGAGCCGGCCCTCCAGCAGCAGTTCCCGCAGCGCCTGCCGCACGGTCTCGCGGGCCACCTCGTACCGCTCGGCGAGATCCCGCTCGGTGGGCAGCGCCCCGCCTTCGCCGAGCTCGTCGAGGAGATCGGCGATGCGGGCCTTGACGGCGTAGTACTTGGGGATCCGCCCGTGCTCGGGAATCCCGGAACGGACGGGCGAGCCGGGGCGGTGGGGGGCGGGGTACCGGGTCTGTTCTTCCACGGTCGGACTGTACGTGCGGGAGATGTACGGACGGGGTCGGCGGGGCCTTCGACCAGCCCTTCTCCGGGGCCCGTGGTGGCGGGTGGCGGCGGCGGGGGGTCCTGGCGGCGGGCGACGGGTGCTGCAGGCGGCCGCTCCCGCCGGGCCTGGCCGCCGCCCCTCCGGCGCCGGCCGCGTCCGAGCCGCCCCTCCCACCGGGCCTGCTGCCGACCCTGCCGCCGGCCGCTCCTGGCGGCCTTCCCGCCGGGCCTTCCACGGGCGCGGGCCGGTTACGAGCGCTGACCGGTGCGGCGGAGGCGGCGGGCGCCCAGCAACAGGCCGCCGCCGACGGCCAGGGCGGCCACGGCTCCGGCGCCGTAGGCCCACTCCCGGGGCCCGGTGTGCGCGAGCGAGCCCGCCGCGCCGGCGTCCTCGGGCTCCTCCGGCCCCTCCACGGAGAAGCGGTACCCGCCGGCCTCGCCGACCCACTCCCCGTCGTCCCCCTTGCGCTGCACGAGCGCGGCGTCCGCGACGACCTCGCCGAGGGGGGTGTCGGGGGCGAAGGAGAGCTGCACCTTGACGGTGGCGGAACCGCCGGCCGGCACGGAGAAGCCGGGGAAGGCGTCCTTGCCGTCGAACACCGCCACGATCTCGTCGCGGTCGCTGCGCTCCAGGCTGACGGGGTACCGCCCGCCGGGCGCCTCGAACTCCATGCGGAGGTGGGCGGGCCGCAGGGCCCGGGCGGGGTCGGTGAACACGATGACGGGGTGGATGGCCGTGCAGGTGGCGCCGGTGGTGTTGGTCAGGTCCAGCAGCCAGCTCTGCGGGCCGCCGCCGGCCCGGTAGACCACCGGACCGCCCCGGATCCGGGCCCCGATCGGGAAGGCGCCGCTCTTGCCGTCCCCGCAGGTGGCGCGGGCCCGGGAGGGCAGGGCGGGCGCGGGCATCGCGGGCGCGGGCATCGCGGGCGCGGGCGCGGGGCGGGGCGGGCCGCCCGTGCCGGTGTCCGCGGTGGCGGAGGGTGCGGCGAGGGAGAGGAGGAGGGCGGTGAGGGCAAGGGCGTTGCGCAGTCGCATGGAAGACCTCGCTGCTCGCCGGACGGACTGATGATCGGACGAGGCGACAATCACCCCGCCCCCGCCCGCACCTTCCCACGCCCCCCACCCCACCCCCCACCCCCACGCCCGACACCTCCCGCTTTACCCCCGGATGGCCCCGGCCGCCCCGGCCCGGCCCGCCGAAGCTTGAGGCGCCCTCAGCCCCGCCGAAGCTTGAGGCGCCCCCAGCCCCGCCGGCGCTTGAAGTGCGGGGGTCTGGGCGCGGAGCCCCCGGGAACACCGCCCGGCACCACGGGGGTCCCGGGCGCGAGCCCCGGCCCCCACCCAGCCCCGCCGGCGCTTGAGGCGCGGGGGTCCGGGGGCCGCGCCCCCGGGAGCGCCCGGGGGCGCCTCGGGGGTGGGGGGCGCGA